>JBGPHY010000010.1:0-25594 GCA_041484625.1 Terriglobia bacterium
CGTGGAGTTTATGACTTTTAGCTTCTCGCTGGTGGCCTTTGACCAGGTGGCCAATAACGCTCCGAATATGCTCACTATGTCAGGGGGGCAGTTCCACATTCCCATCGTGTTTCGGGGACCGAACGGACCGGCTCACCAACTGGGGGCCACCCATTCCCATGCCACGGAACCGTTTTACGCGAATGTCCCCGGATTGAAAATCGCCATTCCGGCCACGCCACGGGATGCTAAAGGACTTCTGAAGACCGCCATTCGTGACGATAACCCTGTCCTCGTGCTCGAGTCGGAGCTTCTCTACAACATCTCCGGTCCAGTGGAGGAACTGGACGTCGACCTGCTGATTCCCTTGGGGAAGGGGGAAATCAAGCGGCCGGGAACAGACGTGACCCTGATCTGCTACGCCCAGACTGTGCGGATGGCTGTGAGTGCTGCCGAGTATATGGCCTCTCAGGGAATCAGCCTCGAAGTGCTGGATCTTCGCTCTATCAAGCCGCTGGATCTCGACCTGATTCTGAATTCGGTGGCGAGAACCCACCGCTGCGTGATCGCCGAGCAGAATCGGCCCTTCTGCGGGATTGGCGCCGAAATTGCTTTTCAGATTCAGAGGGAACTTTTCGATTCGCTGGATGCGCCAATTTTGCGAGTGGCCCAGGAGGAAGTCCCGATGCCTTACAATGAGAATTTGGAATCGGCTGTCCTGCCCAGCGAGGAGAAGATCCTCCAAGCGGTCACCCAAGTCTGTTATCTCTAATTCCAGGAAACTAAATTTATGGCTGAAATCACCATGCCCAAGCTGAGCGATACCATGACCGAAGGAGTTCTGGTGCGCTGGCTGAAAAAGAAAGGTGATGTCGTCAGCATGGGCGATGTCCTCGCTGAAGTCGAAACCGACAAGGCCACCATGGAAATGGAGGCCTTTCACGATGGTCTGCTGAAGGAGCTTTACGTCGAGGAGGGCCAGAAGGTGGCCGTCGGCGACCGCATGGCCCTGATTGTGGCCGAAGGGGAGGAGGAGGTGTCTTACCCCGAGAAGGTGGAGAAGGTGGCCGCCATGCCAAAGCGGCAAGTGGACGAGAAGAAGCCGCTCATCCCCCGCCCCAAGGCCGCCGAAATTGAGGAGGTTCGCGAGATTGCTCACCTCGAAGAAGGATACTCCCAGGCCCCCCGCCGCCGGACCGAGGCACACCGCCCTCAACTCGAGGTTCTGCCGGCCCCGGCAGGCGGGCGGGTGAAAGCTTCGCCATTGGCCCGGAAGATGGCTGCGCGGCTCAAAGTGGATCTCACCCGGATTGAAGGAACGGGACCGGGAGGCCGGATCGTCCAGGAGGACGTGCTGGCGCTGTCTGAAGTTCAGAAAGCCGCTCCTCTGGCGGTCCCAGCTTCCACGTATGCCCCCTCCGCACCGACGGTCCAATCGGAGCTTCTCACGCTGTCACCCATGCGTCGGGTCATCGTCCAACGGATGGTCGAGAGCAAGACTCAAATTCCTCATTTCTACCTCAGCGTCGAATTGGAGGTGGGCACCCTGCTGAAATTAAGAGAGCAGGCCAATGGGCACTTGAAGAGTACCGGGGAAGGCAAACTGAGTGTGAATGATTTCGTCCTCAAGGCCTGTGTGGAGTCCCTTAAGCGAGCTCCGCAAGTCAACGCTTCCTATACAGAGAACGGAATCCGGCGCTTTCGGAACATCGATCTGTGCTTCGCGGTCAGCCTGGAGGAAGGATTGATCACGCCCGTCATCCGGAACGCCGAAACCAAAACCCTGCTTCAGATCAGCAAGGAAGCCAGAGAATTGATCGAGCGCGCCCGAGCTCGCAAACTCAAGCCCGAAGAATACCAGGGGGGCACGTTTACAGTGACTAACCTGGGACCTTCCGCAATCGACAGTTTTCAGGCAATCATCAATCCTCCACAGGCCGCCATTTTGGCGGTGGGCAGTATTATGAAGAAACCCGTTGTGGCCGCTAATGATCAAATTGTCGTGGGGGAGCGCATGAACGGGACTCTTTGCTGCGATCACCGCGCCTTGGACGGAGCCACTGCAGCCCTGTTCCTGCAGGAGTTTCGCAAGATGATCGAGAATCCGACCCTGATGCTTTTATGAGAATGAAGTTCTGACGTACAGGCTGCGGAATATCACGACGACTTTCGCAGGAGCAGTACCGACAGAGGGGGGCATGGACCGGTTCTATGAAAATCGATATTGGGTAGCCACGGTTACTGCGATTTGGGCAGTAACCGTGGGCATTTGTGACCTTTGGAAAGGCCCACGATTGATTCAGGAAGCGCATCAATCGTGGCTACCTCTGCCGTTTTTATCGGCGGTGGCGCGCACAATTGGTGCATGAACAACTCCTATGAAAATCGCGATCAGGGGTGGCGCAGACATGCCGTCGATGGGCATGTCTGCGATCTGGTCCGCAGCCATCCCGGAAAATGCAATGTCTGCACCATCCAGATGCTGGTCCTTGGCGGGAAACTTTCCAAGTACGCCGACGGATGCCTGAACGAGTGGAGACCAGCCCCGCTGACCCCTACCGTTTTCATCCGTGGGGGCGATCCAGTACGGCCCATGAGCAACTCTTGGGGGAAAGGTATCCCTGGTCGCTTGTGGCCGGAGTCAAGCTGGGGGACATCCAGACATGACGGATACTTATGACCTTGTTGTGATTGGCGGCGGCCCGGCCGGGTATGTCGGAGCCATCCGTGCTGCGCAGCTGGGAAAACGGGTGGGATGCGTGGAGATGGAGCGCGCCGGAGGCAGTTGCATCAACTGGGGTTGTATACCTACCAAATCCCTGCTGCGCAATGCTGAACTCTACCACCTCATGCGTACCCGCGCCTCCGATTTCGGGATCACGTTTACTGATCTGGGCTTCGATTGGGCCAAGGTGCTGGGGCGCAGCCACAAGGTGGTGGCCCAGCTGGTGGGTGGCATTGAAGTGCTCCTGAAGAAAAACGAAGTCGATTACCTCCGTGGCGAGGCCTCCATCGAGGACGAGAAGACGGTCGCAGTGAGGCTCAACGACAAGACCCTCAAGCGGCTGAGAGCGGATCACATCCTGGTGGCAACGGGGGTCCGTTCCCGGGAATTGCCCGGCACGGCATTTAACGGCAATACCATTGTCAACAGCCGGCAGGCAATTTCCCTTAAGAAGCAACCCAGCTCAATCGTGGTGATCGGCGGCGGCGCGATAGGGTGCGAGTTCGCCTACTTCTTCAATGCCTATGGGACGCAGGTGACTCTGGTGGAGAAGTTGTCCCGTCTGGTTCCGCAGGAAGATGAGGAGATCTCCGAGGCCCTGCAAAACTCCTTCGTCAAGCAGGGCATCCGTGTGCTCACCAGCACCAATGTCAGCTCCGTAGAAGTCACCATGCCCGGGGTGAAGATCATGATGGAAGGGGAAAACACCGAAGTCATCCGGGCGGATGTGGCACTGGCGGCAGTGGGAGTGACTCCCGTGCTCCCTGCCGGCCTGCATTGCGAATTGAGTCAGGGCTACATCAAGGTGGACGATCGCTACAACACTTCCGTGAAAGAGCTATTTGCGGCCGGAGACGTGATAGGACCTTCCTGGCTGGCCCACGTTGCCAGTTTCGAAGCACTCCAGGCAGTGGATGGCATGTTTACCAGCCACAGACCCAAGCGCATCGGGATCTTTCCCAGTTGTACCTATTGCCAGCCGCAAATCGCCAGTATCGGTCTCACCGAGCGTGCTGCCCGGGAAGCAGGCCTCCAGTTCCGGGTGGGGAAATTCCCGTTTCGCATCAGCGGAAAGGCACTGGCCCATGGAGAACCGGAGGGATTTGTTAAGATGATTATTGGCGAGCCCGAAGGGGAACTGCTGGGGGCCCATATCCTCGGCGCAGAAGCCACCGAGTTGGTGGCAGAACTGGGCGTGGCCATGACCCTGGAGGCGACCTATGAGGAGATAGAAGCCACCATTCACGCCCACCCGACCTTGAGCGAAGCGGTTCATGAAGCTTCGTCCGCTGCCTTTGGTGAAGCCATCCACATGTAGGGCGGTTCGCTAATCCGGTGTGAGGTCAGTGGCTGGCACGGCTCCGCCGTAACTTGTCACCAGGAGAACAGGTGTGAACACTCCATCCGCTCAATTTGACTTGATTGTCATCGGCTCCGGGCCGGGCGGCTATACGGCCGCGATCAGGGCTGCACAGCTGAAGCTGAAGGTTGCCATTGTGGAACGGGACCGGTTGGGCGGCATTTGTCTCAACTGGGGCTGTATTCCCACTAAAGCGTTGTTGAAGAATGCTGAGATCTACCAGCTCATTCGCAAGAGCGAAGAGTGGGGTATTGGTGTTGACAATCTGCGCTTCGACTTCACCAAGGTCATCAAGAAGAGCCGCAATGCCTCGGATCGCTTGAACAAGGGCGTGGAGTTCCTGATGAAAAAGAATTCTGTGGCCACCTACTTGGGCACGGCTCGGCTGGCCAATAAAGGGACTGTTGAAATCTTTGACCAGGAGAAGCAGCTGAAAGAAACTCTCGTCACCAGCCGCGTCCTTCTGGCAACGGGAGCCCGCCCGCGGACATTGCCCGGCGTGGAATTCGACGGAAAGAAGGTCATCTGGAGCACCGAGGCTATGCTGCTGCCCAGCCCTCCAAAGTCTATGGTGATCATTGGGGCTGGCGCCATCGGGGTGGAGTTTGGCTATTTCTATAACGCCTTCGGTTCGGAGATTACCTTGGTCGAGATGATGCCCCAAATCCTCCCTGTCGAAGACCGCGAAATTGCCGAACTGCTGGCGAAGTCCTTGAAGAAAAGCCGAATCAAGATTATGACCGGGACCAAAGTCAGCGCTCTTGGGAAAACGACTGACGGCGTGGAAGTCACTGTCGAAAACGCCCAGGGGCAGAAAAGCCTGATCAAAGCAGAGAAGGCCTTGATGAGCATCGGCGTGCGTGGCAATCACGAAGGGCTAGGCCTGGAGAATCTCGGTGTGGAGCTTAACCGGGACTTTATTAGAGTGGATGACCGCTATCAGACCAGCGTCCCGGGAATCTACGCTATCGGCGACCTCATCGGACCGCCGCTGCTGGCCCACGTTGCCTCCGCCGAGGGCATTTCCGCCGTGGAAGGGATGACCGGGGCCGAAGAACGACTGAAATTGAATTACGAGAACGTCCCGGGATGTACTTACTGCCAGCCGCAGGTAGCCAGCGTGGGTTGGACCGAGGAAAAGGCCCGGGAGAAAGGCTACACGCTCAAGATCGGTCGATTCCCCTTCCGGGCCAGTGGCAAAGCCATTGCCATCGGTGAGACGGAAGGCCTGGTGAAGCTGGTCTTTGACGCCAATTACGGCGAACTCCTGGGAGCACATATCCTGGGCTACGAGGCGACGGAAATGATTGCGGAACTGACCGTGGCCAAGAACCTGGAAGCGACCTATCAGGAGATAATGCAGACAGTCCACGCTCATCCCACCCTCTCTGAAGCAATTATGGAAGCCGCCAGCGATGCCGCTGGAGAATCGATCAACCAATGAAGGTTAGACCTCCCATCTAATGCCCTCCAACCCTTCTGATGGATGCCTTCGCCCCCTGGGCGCCTCTGGTCTTTACTGTCATCCTCTTGGTTTCGGCTGTTATCGGATAGCGGAGGGGCAACCCGAGCACCAGGCCGCTCTCCACGCCTACCTGGACCGAGGCGGAAATCTTCTGGATACCAGCGCCAATTACGCAGACGGCCTTTCCGAGGTGCTGGTGGGCCGCGTCCTCAAGAACTACCCGCGCCGGAAAGTGATTGTGGTTACCAAGGGCGGTTACATCCAGGGACAGAACATGGATTTGGCCAAGGGCCGAAGCTTTCCCGAAGTGGTGAAGTATGGGGAGGGTCTTTGGCATTGCATCCATCCTGAGTTCCTTGATACTCAGATTCCCCTTTCTCTCGAGCGAATGCAGCTGGACCGAATCGATGTTTACCTCCTGCATAATCCTGAGTATTTCCTGAACGATCAGGCTCAAAAGGGAAAACTCGAGACCCACGATGTCGAGGAATTCTATCGTCGCATCCGGCAGGCCTTCGCCTATCTGGAGACTCAAGTCCAGGCTGGCACAATCGAGTGGTACGGGATCAGCTCCAACAACTTCGGCCTGCCGGGTTCGGATTCAACCATGACCAGCGTGTCACGCTGTCTCGAGGAAGCTCGACGGATTTCTTCCGCCCCCAGGTTCCGGGTCGTCCAACTCCCGATGAATGTATATGAGTGCGGGGGTGCCCTGGAGGGTAACAACAACGGCAAGACTGTACTGGAATTTTGCAAGGCTCAGGGGCTCGGAGTGTTGGTCAATCGCCCCCTCAATGCCTCTCATCGACACCAGCTTCTGCGCCTGGTGGATTTCGCGTTTGGAAGAGACAATCCAATTTCGCCAAAGAACTGGCCGGATCTTCTGAAGCCATTGCACCAGGTTGAGCAGGAACTGGCCCAGGAACTGAAGATCCCGCTTCTGGACGGCGGAAGCGGTGGCCTGGCAGGCCTCTTAACCCAGGTGATCCCGCAGGTGGATTCGATGGAGCATTGGGAATCGGTCCTGGATCGTTTTGTGATTCCACCAATTCGCCATTGGCTCGGGACTTTTCGCAGTCGTTTTCAGGACAACCCCATATGGGAACACTGGGAGGAGGAGTTTGTCGGACAACTATCTCCACTGTTCCAAAAGCTGGAGGGCTATCTGCTGTCCAGGCAGCAAGTGCAATCCGATCACGTCCGGAATCGTTTAGATGCTGCCGGATTTCGGGCGAGTTCGCTTCCGCTTAGCCAGAAGGCCCTTGGGTTGCTGCTGAATCTGGATGGGATTTCCTGTGTCCTGAACGGCATGAGGCGAGTCAGCTATGTGGACGACGCCTTTCAAGCGCTGGCTGTCAAGGAACTCAAGGCGCGGCAAATCCTGGCGAATTTCCATGATCAACATTATTAATCTGAATGGAAAAAAGGACCGATAACGAATATGCTGCATTGGACTGGAGGCCTTACCGGAGAGAGGCTCAACCCTCATCAGGTGGTTGGGACCATTCGCAGATACCGGGAGGAATGAACCAGCCGGCAGGACCGCTACCCCCAATCATCTTCACCTGGGACAGAAACCGGATCTTTCATCCGTTGCGGCCAGCGCCGCAAGAGGAGAGCACGAACCGGTGGTCAAACGAGAATTTTGTTACACGGTAGAGCTGGGCTGCACTCAGCAGGAATGGACCTTCAGGGTACGTCCCTGGGGCCCGCCCGACGGCCTTCCCCTCCGCTCCCTGGCCGGGGATGTCTCTCTCGTCGGGGAATTGATTGATATGCACGGCGAGGTCTTGAGGGACCGCAGCGGGAAACTGATCCTCATTTACGGGAATACGGAAAGCGCCTTGCGGTTCCAGGCCGAAGAGAAACTGCGGAGGTTGTTCCTTCAGGATCCCCGCCCCGCCAGGGTCCACTGCATCTGCGCTTGAGCCCAGAGCCCGGTGAAGCCGAATGGGTACGTCTCTCCGAACTTCCCAGACACAACCTTGCTTCCTCCTGCGCCGCCAACCTAGGGCTGATCGCCTCCCGGACGGGTTGCCGACCTGCTCCCAGTGTTCGACACCGCATAGCCCGGAATTCTCGCCACAAAGATACAAAGGCACCCAGTCGCACGCTCAGGTGCAGCATCAAGGCCTGTTTGGCACTCCCAACAGTCTCAGCCAGGCTTGAACAACTCAGGTTCACATCGCCCGCAGATCCAAGCAGCAAGGGTCTACACGCTTTGATCTGAGTGCCTAGGCGCTGGGGCGCCGGCAACTGCAGACTAAACATTCCTCTTGACAATAGTCGTTATGTCTAAACGATTATATCCAGGAGAAACGAAACGGCGAGCGCTTCCTGCGAGCCGTGGGTCTTTCGTGGATTCAAGAGTCCGCGCGTCCCGCAACCAACGCGGTCAGCGCGGCTACCAAAGACTGGTTTTTCACAGGAGAGTCTTATGCCGATCCAAATTCCGGGAATCCATCACGTCACCGCGATCGCCGGAAATCCTCAGCAAAACGTGGATTTCTATGCGGGGATCCTGGGAATGCGGCTGGTGAAACGGACAGTCAACTTTGACGACCCTGGTATCTACCACTTTTACTTCGGAAACGAGGTTGGCCAGCCCGGCACCGTCCTGACCTTCTTTCCCTGGCCCGGGGCGCGCCGCGGCAGGCGAGGCCACGGCCAAGCCACGGCCACAGCCCTCCGCATCCCTCCCGACTCCGTGGGCTACTAGTCGGACGAAAAGACAATCGCTCATGCCTTCGAGCAATCTGCCCGAATCCTCCCTCTCTGCCCAGTCTCTTGCAGAGACTGCTGACCAGTGCCATAATCGCCGCATTTGTGATCGATTTGCGATATTGGTCAATTCCAGCGTGACCGGAACTTCAGGGAACTTGAAATGAATTTGCTTCCTTGGCTTCTGGGGATAGCGATCGGGATTCTGGGGGGGGCAGTTGTCTCCTCCCTGGTCTTCAGGGCTCGAAGAGCGCAGGCACTCGCGGAAGCGGCGGCGCAATCCCGGGTGGAGGTGGCCAGCCTGGCCGAAAGAATCAGTTCGAAGGACCGGGAACTGCTGGAATTAGCCCGTCGCAAGGCCGAACTCGAAAGGGAAATGGATGGGCTGCAGTCACACCTGAACGAAGAGTCCTCTTTGCGTGCGGCCGCCCAGGAAAAGGCCCATCGCGTCCCCCAACTGGAGGAAGAAGTGCAAAGGCGGGAGACCGATCGAGACTCGCTCCTGGGGCAGATTGCACGGCTGCAGAGCACTAATAAAGAGCTAGAGACTCTCCTGGAGGCCGAACGCCAATCGATGCAGGACAAATTGAGCTTGCTGGAGAAAGCCACCGCCAGACTCAGCGACTCCTTTAGGGCCCTTTCGGCTGATGCCCTGAAGAACAACAACCAGGCATTCCTGGAACTGGCCAGAGCCACCTTGGAGACTTACCAGGTCGAGGCCAGAGGCGATTTGGAATTGCGTCAAAGAGCCGTGGAGAGCCTGGTGGCTCCGATCAAAGAGACCCTCACCCGTTACGAAGAACAGATCCAATTAATCGAGAAGGCACGCAGTGAGCATTATGGCAGTCTCACTCAACAGGTCCGTCAGTTGCTGGATTCTGAGCAAAGATTGCAGCGGGAAACGGCCAACCTGGTCAACGCCCTTCGGACTCCTTCCGTGAGGGGCCGATGGGGAGAGTTCACTCTGCGCCGGGTTGTGGAACTGGCGGGGATGACCGAGCACTGCGATTTCTTCGAACAGGAAAGCCTCAAGAGCGAAGGGGGGTCATTGCGGCCCGATATGATTGTCCGTCTTCCCGGCGGGAGGGCCATCGTGGTGGATTCCAAGGCGCCTCTTCAGGCTTACCTGGAGGCCCTGGATGCTCAGGATGAAGACGCACGGCGGTTGCGCCTCCAGGCGCATGCCCGGCAGATCCGGGCCCACCTGCAAGGCCTCAGCAGCAAATCCTATTGGGAGCAGATGGAGCTGGCGCCCGAGTTCGTGGTCATGTTTATTCCCGGAGAGCACTTTTACAGCGCGGCCGTTGAACAGGATCCCAAAATATTCGAGGACGGTGTGGCTCAAAAGGTGATTGTGGCGACCCCGATCAGTTTGATTCCCCTCATGTTGACCATCGGCTATGGGTGGCGGCAGGAACGGCTGGCGGAAAATGCCCAGAAAATCAGCGAACTCGGAAAGTCTCTCTATGATCGGCTTTCGACTCTGGCCGGGCACTTCAATGATCTGGGAGCAGCCTTAAGCAAGAGTGTGGAAGCGTATAACAAAGCCGTCGGCTCACTGGAAAACCGTGTTCTGGTGGCTGCCCGAAGGTTCAGGGACCTGGGGGTTAGTTGCCCGTCCGACCTGGATCCTCTGCCGGTAGTTGACCTGGAGCCCCGCAAGGTCCTGCCCTCCAGCGAGGAGTAGGGGAGTTGACTCCCTCACGATCCAAGGATTCTCTGCAACCAGGAACCCTCCACCAGGATGGTGTTCTCCCGTTCCGGGCCGGTCGATATCAGCGAGAATTCGGTGCCCGTCAGGTCGGATAAGAGGCCCAAGTAGTCCTTGGCCCGTGACGGCAAATCGGTATAGCTGCGGATACCTGCAGTCGTAAAGGTCCAGCCTTTGACGGTCTTATAGACCGGCGTAACGTTGTCCAGGACTCTGACTTCGGCGGGAAACTCCCTGAGGACCTCCCCCTTATACCGGTAGCCCGTGCACACCTCTATCTCCTCGAACGGATCCAGCACGTCCAACTTGGTGAGTGCGATAGCCTGCAGGTTGTTGATCATGGCCGAGTACGCGGTGGCGGGGCCGTCGAACCAGCCGCAGCGGCGCGGCCGCCCGGTCGAGGCTCCATATTCGGCGCCTCTCTGTCGAATCCTCTCGCCTAGTTCACCAGGGATCTCCGTCGGGAAGGGCCCTCCCCCCACCCGGGTGGTGTAGGCTTTAGCGATACCGATGGCTCCCGTGATGAAGGAGGGTGCTACTCCCGCCCCGGTGCACGCCCCTCCAGCGGAGGCACTCGAAGAGGTCACATAAGGGTAGGTCCCATGGTCAATGTCCAGCAGTGTCCCTTGCGCTCCCTCGAACAGCACGCATTTCCCAGCCCGGATTTCCCGGTTCAGATAGTGGGAAGTGTCTGCCACATATTCCTCCATATGAGGGGCATAGGACAAGCATTCCTCGTAGATTTTCCAGGGGTCAAAGGGAGCCGACTGGTACCTCTTTTCCAAGAGGCAGTTTTTCTCTTCCGTTGTCTGGAACAGGATCTCTTTGAGGACCTCCGGGGCATACAAGTCGATCACCCGGACACCACGACGCCCTGTCTTGTCTTCGTACGCCGGGCCAATCCCGCGTGAAGTGGTCCCGATTTTCTTATCCCCCCGAGCCCGTTCGGTTGCCATTTCGAGAGCCCGATGGTAAGGAAGAATCAGGTGGGCCCGATTGCTAATGAGCAGGTTGCCTTTGACCCTGAGGCCGGCCCCTTCCAGAGATTGAATCTCTTCCAGAAGAGCGCTGGGGTCGATGACGACCCCCGGTCCAATCAGGCAGGTCTTACCTGCATGAAGGATTCCGGAAGGGATCAGGTGAAGCACATACTTTTTTCCACCGACCATGACGGTATGTCCGGCATTGTGTCCGCCCTGGTAGCGAACGACGATGTCAAATTTCTCCGTCAACAGGTCAACAATCTTGCCTTTCCCTTCGTCGCCCCATTGAGCGCCGATCACCACAACATTTGCCATAGTTTGGATTCCAGTAGAAAATTGAAGATCAGTCGCTGAACTGAAGTGGTGTGTCCTGTCTCTAGTCTCTTGCCCCTAACCCGCACTCCTTACTCTCGGGCCTCACAGGTGCTTGTCCAGGAGTCTGGAAAGTGATTCCTTGGTGGTGGTTCCTACAACCTGTTCTTTGACCATCCCGCCTTTGAACAACAACAGTGTCGGGATCCCTTTGATGTTGTAACGGGAAGACGTAGAAATATTCTGGTCTACATTCAGTTTCAGCACCTTTACCCGCCCCAGATAGTCTTTGGCAACTGCATCCAGCGTAGGGACCAGAGTCTTGCAGGGGGCACACCACTCTGCCCAAAAGTCCACCAAAACTGGAACACTGGATTTCAAGACTTCGCTTTCGAAGCTGATATCACTCACATCGGTAGAATGAGTCCCCATCCGGAACCTCCATTAATTTGCCGGGTCGATGTCTGAAGCCTTGCCGAAGCGCAGGTTGGCACCCCGCGGCCCGGCACTTTCACCGGTCAGACCAACTGAGTATCAAGCCTCTGGTCTGCCCCATCATTCAAGCCGCCAGCATGGATCGATAAAGCGCTTCGTATTTCTCTGCCGAGCGGTCCCAAGAAAAATCATATTGCATGCAGGACTTCATCAGATCCAGCCACTCCTGGGGTCGGCGGTAGACATCCAATGCGCGGCGGACCATACGCAAAAGTTCTTCGGAGGAGTAATGGCTGAACTTGAAGCCGTTCCCCCCGGAGGGATCCGAATAGTCCTTGATGGTGTCATCCAAACCACCTGTGGCGCGCACCAGAGGAACTGTCCCGTATTTCAGGGAATAGATCTGGTTCAGTCCGCAGGGCTCAAACCGGGAGGGCATCAAGAACATATCGGCCCCGGCCTCAATTTTGTGCGCCAGGCGGTCATCATACACAATCTTGACTCCCACGTAGAGGGGGTATTTGCGTTGGAGACTGAGGAAGAATCGGCAATACCGTTCCTCCCCGGTGCCCAGCACCACCAAGGAGGCGCCCGCCTGTACCAAGCTGTCTGCCGCAAGATTGAGCAAATCAAACCCCTTCTGGTCCGCCAAACGGGAGACAATCCCGATTAGGGGGCGATCCGCCGAGTCTTCGATGCCAAACTCCCTGAGGACGTCCTGTTTGCACAACAGCTTCCCTTCGATGTTTTCCGCGGAGTAATTCGCTGCCAGATGCGAATCGGTAAGTGGATCCCACTTTGAATAGTCGACTCCATTGAGGATGCCGCTCAGGTCCCGGGACCTGTTGCGCAGTACCCCTTCCAGTCCATGGCCGAACTCGGGGGTCTGAATCTCTTGGCTGTATTTTTGGCTGACCGTCGAAATTTTGTCGGCGAAAAGAATTCCTCCCTTGAGGATATTGACATTGCCGTAGAACTCCATCTGTTCCGCGTTGAAAAGATGTTCTGGCAGCGAGATACGGGGGAGAGTGGTTTTGGGAAACACTCCCTGAAAGGACTGGTTGTGAATGGTCAACAGGGTGCGGGTCTTCGCAAAAAAGGGATCCTCGCGGTAATAGTTCTTTAAGTAAACAGGAATGAAGGCAGTCTGCCAATCGTTGCAGTGGATGATATCGGGGGAGTATGGCGCCCGTTTGGCAAATTCCAGTGTAGCCCAGGATAAGAGGGCAAAACGCTCGGCGTTGTCTGCATAGTCTTGGTTCGATACCCGGTAAAGTGCTTCGCGGTCGAAATAGGGAGGATAATCTATCAGGAAAAAGCGGATGGAGTCTGTGATTTCTGGTTCAACCACAGAACAGAACTTGAAGGGGTGACCCATCGGCACAGTCAGGCTGGAAACGACCACCCGGTCGGCCGGTATGCCGCGGTATCTGGGGAGGATTACGGCAATTTCGTGCCCCCGCCTTTTCAGATATTTGGGAAGTGCCCCGACTACATCGCCGAGCCCCCCTGTCTTGGCAAACGGTACCGCTTCTGAGGCCACGTAGAGAATTCGCATAGGATCTTCCTCCCCGGTGGAGAGTCTGATAACCTCAGGAACGCGGGATTCCAGTCCGGGCGTTGACTGACGAAGTTGGTCGACGTCAGTTCTTGGTTTCGTGTGACTGGCTTCCGGTGGGTCGGAAATGGATGGGACGGTTCATGACGGTATGAGCACTGCCATGGCTCACACCCTGACCGACCCGGTCGAGGTCTGACTCGAAACCCTCGGTTCCACAAGCTACCCGGGCGCAATCTGAGAGCTGCGTCACTAAAATAAGGTATAGCACTTGGGTGCGTCATGCAACAAAAACACATCCCGGCTCGGAAGAGTCTCGGACAAAACTTCCTCCAGGATCGCGGAGTGATCAGGAAGATTGTCAGTGCTTTGAATCTTCATCCGGAAGATGCGGTGCTGGAGATTGGCTGCGGAACTGGAGTATTGACGCGGCAGATCATTGGGAAACCCGCTACCTACATCGGGGTCGAGATCGACACTCGCTTCATTGAAGGGCTGCGCCCATTGGAATCTCCCGGAACTGTCTTTCTGAACCAGAACATTCTGGAACTGGAGTTGGAACCATTGTGCCAAAGGCTTGGAATTCCAAGCGGAATGCTGAAGGTCGTGGGGAATCTGCCCTACTACATCTCGTCACCTGTCCTTCAATTCCTGGCAGACAACACTGCCCGAGTCGCCCTGGCAGTCGTTATGTTGCAGGCGGAAGTTGCCAACCGCCTGAGTGCGGTACCTGGGACCAAAGCCTATGGAGTTTTGACTGTGTTAGGCCAATACTACTTTGAGATTCGAGAGTTGCTGACAGTCTCTCCCCGGGCCTTTCGACCCGCTCCAAAAGTCTACTCCAAGCTGGTGCAACTGACTCCCAGATCTTCCCGCCTGCTTCCAGGCGAGGAGGAGCCGGGTTTCTTCCGTTTTATCCGTAAAGCCTTCTCACAAAGACGAAAGACCTTGAGGAACTCGTTGCAGGGATATCACCGTACGAGTCGCGAGGCTCTCGAGGAGATTCTGCGGCGTGGGGGTCACTCGACCGAAGTTCGAACTGAAGCCCTCGGCCTTCCGGAGTTGGTCCGCCTCTACCAGTGGCTAAAAACTGAGGATGTGCTAATATCTGCTGATAGTGCCTGAGCGGGTCATTTTCCCAACATGAGGGTAAAGGTTGTCATTCGCTAGATTAGTTGAAGCAATTCCCCTGGGTGGACTGGGGGAGTTCGGGATGAACATGATGGTTCTCCATTGTGAGGACCAAATGATCATCATCGATGCCGGATTGATGTTCCCCGACGAGGAACTGCTCGGGATTAACATTGTTGTCCCAGACACTTCGTTCCTGGTTGAGAATTCCGCCCGGATCAAAGCCATCCTTCTGACTCACGGCCACGAGGATCACATCGGCGCCCTCCCCTTTGTTCTCCCGGATTTGCTCCATGTGCCTGTATACGGGACGCGTTTAACGCTGGGGTTAGTCTCCGCCAAGCTGGAGAAGCATGGCCTGCTGGAGGAAGTGAAGCTGGTGATGGTAAAGCCCCGGCAGGTCGAGCAGATCGGACCTTTTCGTGTGGAATTCATCCATGTGACACACAGCATCGTGGATGCCGTCATGTTGGCCATCCAAACGCCGGTGGGTACCCTTCTGTATACCGGGGATTTCAAGGTGGATCTGTCTCCGGTGATCGGGGATGCCATTGACTTGCCGACCATCGCCGAGTACGGCAAACGGGGAGTTCTGGCTCTCTTCTCCGACAGCACTAACAGCGACCGTGCCGGGACCACCCCATCGGAAACTGCCGTGATTGAGCGGATAGATGAGATCTTTCACCAGGCGGGGAAAAAGGTCATCATCTCCTGCTTCACATCCTCCATCCACCGCCTCCAGATTGTTTTCAACCTCTCGCGGAAATACGGCCGCAAGGTGGTGCTGGCCGGACGCAGCATGCTGGCCAATGTGAAAATCGCCAATGAACTTGGCTACTTGAAGATCCCCGACGGACTCTTGATTCGTCCCCAAGATGTCAAACGCTTTCCCCCTGAAGAAATCACTCTCCTGATGACGGGGAGCCAAGGGGAACCGATGGCCGCACTGCCGAGACTGGCAGTCGATAATTTCAAAGGTATTGAGGTAGAGGCCGAAGACACCGTGATCCTCTCGGCACGGAAAATCCCGGGCAATGAAAAACGGATCGGGCGAATGATAAACCACCTCTACAAGCGTGGAGCCCATGTCCATACCGAGGACGGGTCTCAGCTACCCATCCATGTTTCCGGTCACGCCAGCGCGGAGGAACACAAGCTGATGCTCAGTCTGGCCCGCCCACGGTTCTTCATTCCCATCCATGGTGAATACCGCCAGCTCTTCCGACACGGGGAGCTGGCTAAGAGCTTACTGTCCGTGGATACGGAGGTGCTGATTGCCGAAACCGGTGACCGGATACAGATCAGCCCAGACGAAGCTCGGATTGCTGGAAAAGTGTCCGTGGGGCGGATCTTCATCGACGAGGGAAGTCTCGATGAAGTGGAAGAGGTGGTAGTTCGCGACCGCCGTCACCTGTCGGAAGACGGGATTGTTTTGCCGGTGCTCGCGATCAACAAGGTTACCGGAAAACTGGAGACGCCGCCGGAGATTATTACCCGGAGGTTTATGCTTCTGGAAGAAGAAGACACCTTGATGAGCGAGGCCAAGGCCCGAGTGATTGCAACCATAGAGGGATCGACTCTCGAAGAGAAGACCGACTGGGCGGTCATCAAGGAGAAGATCCGCACCGATTTGCGGCGGTTCCTTTACAAAGAAACCTCCAAACGCCCGCTGGTCATGCCGGTAATTCTGGAGATATAGGCCGCTGCACCTAATTCTTCTATGACAATTCTTCAGGCAATTGTGTTAGGCGCTTTGCAAGGCGCAACCGAGTTTCTTCCCATCAGTAGTTCGGCCCACTTGATTCTGGCCCCGTGGCTTTTCGGATGGCCCGATCAAGGCCTGACCTTTGACGTTGTCCTGCATGCGGGAACTTTAGTGGCCATTCTCTCGTTTTTCTGGAGGGAGTGGTTGGAAATGATCACTGGATTAGTGCGCTTCACTCATTCGGCCGGCGGTAGGGATCGATCCAGCTCCAGGCTGTTGTTCCTGCTGATCTGCGGCACCGTTCCTGCCGGAGTGGCTGGTTTCCTGGCGGAACACGCAGTGGAAACCCGACTGCGCCACCCCTTGATCTTGTCCTTCACATTGATAAGTGTGGCATTGCTCTTGTGGCTGGCCGAGCGATTGGCCCGGAAAGAAAGAAGCCTGGAAGCCCTTTCCTTGACCGATACTCTAACAGTGGGTGCGGCCCAGGCTCTAGCGCTGGTCCCTGGAACTTCGCGTTCCGGGATTACGATAGCTGCCGGTCTGTTCCGCGGATTGACGCGCGAGGCTGCGGCCCGGTTCTCGTTCCTTCTCTCGGCCCCCATTATTGCAGGGGCAGTCCTGAAAAAAATCCTCGAGTTGAGGCATTCTGGGATTTCGGTCGCCGAACGGTTGCCCTTGCTCTTCGGGTTCCTGGCCTCAGTAATTGTGGGCTACTTGACTATTAAGTACCTGCTGCGGTACCTGCAGAACAACACTTTGAACGTGTTTATCTACTACCGGATCTTCCTGGGAATTATCATCTTGCTGCTTATTCGCTTTGCCGGGTTTCAAACATGAATGTTCAGATTCCCACCAGTCACTCCCGCTTGAACGAGGCCGTCGGCTTAGTGCTCCTGATGCTGACCTTGTTGCTCCTGCTCAGCCTGGTCTCCTACCACCCAACGGACCCCTCCTGGAATGTCTCTCGTAACGCCCCCACGGGTGAGTCCGTCCGCAATTTGGCCGGCAAGTTCGGGGCGACCCTGGCTGACCTTTTGTTGCAGGCCCTGGGATATGCCGCTTTCCTGCTTCCCATTTTTTCGACCGTTTTTGGCTGGAGATGGATCCGTTCACGAGAGATTACCAATCCCTGGATCAAGGGGGGCGGTCTGTTGTTCTTGGTGGTCTCGCTGTGTGCACTGTTGGGCCTCATGTTTCCCGACTACATGGTGTGGGGCTGGCCGCTCAAAGCAGGTGGAGTTGCCGGAGACCTGGTGGCTGATTGGCTGAGGGCGCGGTTCAATCTGGCAGGCTCCCTGGTCGTTGCAGTAACTGTATTCCTGGTAAGCCTGTTTGTCTCTACGAAGTTCTCGTTGACTGTTGTCGGAGGATGGTTGGCCGCGAGGATCTCGTTCCTGGACCGCTGGAGAAGCCGATGGGCCGAATGGCGAAAATCTCGCGAGAAAGCCCGGGAGCGAAACCTGCTGGAGAAAAAGCTAAAGAAGGAGTCCAAGGGCAGCACCGTGCCGCAGTCGGTGATTACCCAGAACATCAGCGAGTTAAAAGAGCGCGGCGCGGAGTCGGCCAGGCGTCATCCCAAGGAACCTCCTCCCCGTGAAATGGATTTTGCCGAGACGGTCCCCCAGATCATGGAGAAGAAGCCAGCGGCGGAAAAGGCCCAGCGTATTGCCACGGCCGTGAACGATTTCCGTCTGCCCGGCGTGGAGATCCTGCGGCCCCCCGTTTCCCAGCGCCCCGTGAATGAGGACGAGTTGGTACAACGGGCCCGCCAGATCGTGGAAAAGTGCAAGGAGTTCGATGTGCACGGCCAGATCCTGCACATCCATCCTGGTCCGGTGGTTACGACCTACGAATTCAAACCAGAAGCAGGGGTGAAATACAGCAGGATTACCAACCTGGTTGACGATCTTTGCTTGGCCCTGAAGGCCGAATCGGTCCGGATCGACCGCTTGCCGGGAAAGTCCACGGTGGCGGTTGAAGTTCCCAATAGTTACCGGGAGACGATTTTTCTGCAGGAAATCATCCGTTCCTCCGAATTCCAGAACTCCACCTCCAAGCTGTCGATTGCCCTGGGAAAGGACATCGTGGGGAAAATCGCCGTCACCGACCTGGCCAAGATGCCGCACCTGCTGATTGCCGGGCAGACCGGGTCCGGCAAGAGCGTGGCAGTGAACTCCATGATCATTTCCATCCTGTATAAGGCTTCTCCCGAGGAGGTAAAGTTCATTCTAGTGGACCCCAAGCGGCTGGAGCTGGGACTTTACGAGGACATCCCCCACCTGCTGACCCCGGTGGTGACCGAACCCAAGCGCGCCTCCAACGCGCTGAAATGGGCCACCACCGAAATGGAGAACCGTTACAAACTTCTGGCCACCGTGGGCGTGCGGAACATTGAGCAGTACAATACGCTCCTCCGTAAACCCAGAAACCTGGAGCTGTTCCCCGAGGATCAAAACGCCGAGAGGAAGCCGCTGCACTTCATCGTGATTGTCATCGATGAACTGGCCGACCTGATGATGGTCGCCTCCAAGGACGTGGAAGACTCGATCATGCGCTTGGCCCAGATGGCGAGGGCCGTGGGGATCCACTTGATAGTGGCCACTCAGCGTCCCTCTGTCGATGTCATCACCGGGGTGATCAAGGCCAACTTCCCTTCCAGAATCTCATTCCGGGTGGCACAAAAAGTAGACTCTCGAACCATCCTGGACCAGATGGGAGCCCAGCAATTGCTGGGCAAGGGCGACATGCTCTTCATTCCCCCCGGCTCATCAAAAATGGTCAGAGTTCATGCCCCCTTCGTGAGCGAAGAGGAGATTGTTCAAATCGTCAATCACCTGAAGTCGCAAGCCAAACCAGAGTTCAACCAGACGGTCTTGGAAGAAACCGGGGGGGGAGGCGAAACCACGGAAGCCGACCAGGAAGTGGACGAGTTATACGACGAAGCGGTCCGGATCGTCGTGGAAATGGGCAAGGCCTCCACTTCCACTCTGCAACGCCGCCTCCGATTGGGGTACGGCCGCGCTGCCCGTCTGATTGACATGATGGAGCGAGACGGAATTGTGGGTCCGGCCGACGGCAGCAAGCCCCGCGAGGTCCTGAAGAAGAGAGACTATTTCCGTGAAATGGATGAGGAGCGGGGGGAGTAAACTAAGTTTCCAAAGTCCAAGGAGGCAAGAAGGAAGTCAGCGGCACAAGAGGGATGTCAGGGATCTGCGAGCCAATTCCGATTTGAACTTTGACCTTGGACTTTGGACTTCATGGCGTTAGCGAATTGTCGATCCAGTTTAAGTAATCCTCCGAGCCTTCCACAATGGGCATGGCAATAATTTCTGGCACGCTGTAGGAATGTAACCGCTGGACCTCTTTTCTCAATTCTTCGAACTTGGACCGCGTGGTTTTGATAACCAGCAGAAGTTCCTCATCCCGGGTGACCTGACGCTCCCACCAGTACCAGGAGAGAATCCCGGGCAGAACATTTACACAAGCCGCCAGCCGCTGTTCTACCAGGGATCGGGCCAGCTGTTCCGCCTCTTCCCGCTGGCTGCAAGTAACAAAGATCACTAGCTTGTCCGTCATGGCTGTCTCCAGAGAATTCTGTTTTCATGGTCCTGGTTTTGATCTAGACTGGCCCTTCAATGGGACGTATGGCGTCGGAAAAACTGTCCGGTACCTCATGTCAGCATAGCGAAAAGCCCCGCGGCTAGTAAAGGAAAGTCGCTTATGGTACCTCCCACGGGGAAGCTGTTCATTAAGCGGCTGATGATTTTCATGGTCAGCGCCATCCTCCTGTTGTTTCTGGCCTACGGCATGTTTGGTGAAAAAGGGTACCTGCAAATGAAGAAGTCCGAGGCTCAAAATCAGAAGCTTCGCCAGGACATAGAGCAGGTCAAGCAAGAGAACCAGCAAATGATGGGTGAAATTAGGTCGCTGAAAACGGACCCCAAAACTATTGAGCGCATTGCTCGGGAAGAGTTGGGGATGGTCAAACCTGGAGAGATCAAGATCACTACTGCCAAGCCGGAGGCTAAGTCCCCCTCCCCACCAACTTCGGAGCCAAGACCTGCCCCGAAACCCCCTCAATAAGAACCCGCCCGGGCTTCCCTTTCGCAACAGAGAATGTTTTCTGCGATCCTTTAGAAACGGCTCGCAGGCTGAAGTCTCCATCCGAGTCGACGGTGATCCTTATCCTATGGGGGTCGCCAATCTCCGCTGTGGCCAGTAGTGAAACGATATGGCTGTTAAAGCAAAAACGTTCGCAGCCGCGCCGCCCTCCAGACACCAATTCCCACCTCAACTCGTTCCTCTGGGCATTGGGCTTTAGTCCAATGGCATATTCCAATAGATACATGCTAGGTCCGATGCCACTCCAACCGCCAAAGTCACCCCTGGCAGGTTTACCCTGTTGGAAAGTGTCTGGTGCGTAATTCTCCCCAATCGTGCCGGTTTTCTTGTAGACCTGAGAAACGAGGTCCAGATGCTGTAACGCGTTTTCTCGTGCCAAGTCAGAGTAGCCATAGTTTTCGAGTCCGCGAATGACCATTGTATCTGTGGGAGCCCAGACTGCCCTGCGCCAATATCCTCCGGCAGGGTCATAACCGGGCTGGTCAGCCGCCAGCGTGGGAATCCGATTCAACCGGCCAAATGTCGCCGGGTTATGCAGTTCATCCACCAGGGCCCTAGCTTGCGCTGGAGATGCAACCTTGGCCAGGAGGGTCCAGAACGCAGCCACGGTCTTGATGGGAGCACGTTTCCCTTCGAGCGTCAGGTCGTAATAGAACAGGCGCTTCGGATCCCACATGAGCCGGTTAATGATACTGGCCAAAGAGTCCTGTGGCTCGCCCAATTTCCCGGCAGATTTCTCCGTCTTCCTGCTGTTTTGCGTAGAAGTTGTCCAGCGTGGATATGCCTGGGACCAAGGGATGAGCATAGTTGCAAAACATCGTCATGAAGCAGCTATCCCAAAGAAAGATGTTCTCATTGAAAGCCGCATCGATGAATTGAGATACAAAGCCGTTCTGCGGAGTAGGCTCGTGGAAATTTCGGAAGGCTAATTGCCAGGCCTTCCAGTAGGTTTCAACCCAGAGGGGTTGATCATCATAAACAGGGGCCGGCAGTCGATCTTGTGCTGCTTCAAACGTCGGCAAAGGTTTTGGCATGTATTGCTTCTTGGGGAAATAGACACCCGCCGTCTCAGCTTCTTTGTCTGCCCCGCAAGCGGCTTGAAGAGACAACGGACAGATCACCCAAGCCCAGATGATCGTAGCAATATAAGAGATGGGAAGACCTGCTCTGATTAATTCCATGATTGCTTTTTCTCTATAAGATAGCAGTTCTGTTGGGAGTTACCTTCGCTGCAAGAATTATGGCCCATGTGTTGATCGTGATCAATCTGGACAATTGCCGGAAAGAAGGGTGGCCGCCTCTCTTCCTCATGACACTTCTCGCGCCCGGCTGTCAAATTGTCACACAGCAGCTGCGATATTATTCGGAAATATTGCCTTGACTCGGCCGGAGGGCCGTTCTTATAATTGACGGAGTTAGCGCGGGGTGGAGCAGCCTGGTAGCTCGTTGGGCTCATAACCCAAAGGTCGCGGGTTCAAATCCCGCCCCCGCAACCAACCTTTTTTCATCCTTCCAATCTCGTTTAACCTATTCTTCCAGTTTAGTTTACTCGTCGCTTCGTTTCGCCTGATTCTACGTCTAAATCTCCTCCTGAATCGCCCTCTGCTACCAAGTTTCTGCTACCAATCAGCATGGCTTCCTGGAATTTCTGAGCAGCCTCCTGCCTGGCCGTTGGGAAAAGATGTCCGTAAATGTCAAAGGTCACTTGAACGCTGGAGTGCCCCAATTGGTCACAGATGTATTTGGGGCTCTCTCCCTGGGCAATCAGCATCGAGGCAAAAAAATGCCTCAGATCATGGAATCGGACTTCAGTCAGCTTCGCCTTCGTTCTGACCTTCTCAAAGAGCGCATCAAAATAGTCCGGGTCGATGTGCTGGCCATCCGGTTTGGAGAAGATAAGTCCATCCGGATTCGCCGCAGTCTCCCTCAAGTTCGCCAGGACTTTGATCACTTCATCGTTCAGGCCGATCCGACGCCGGGACTTTCGGGATTTGGTGGGTCCCAGCTTCCAGACCCATCTATGATACTTGTCTTTAGCACGGAACTTCGACACGGACCTGCTAACTAGCAGCTCTTTTCGGTCCCAGTCCACATCACAGAAAGAAACGGCAAGGACTTCCCCTCTCCGCAAGCCTGTGTTCACACCCAGGTAAACCAATCCGTGGGCATCGCGACCAAACTCCGCGGCTGCATTAATCAGCTTCCAGGCCTGCTTCACCGTGATGAGAAAAATCTCCTTGGGGTCAACTCGGGGAAGTTCCACCCCAACCGTGGGATCATAGCGAATGAGTCCCTGTTGAACGGCACTGAAACCTTTGGGACTGGCCAGAATCCCTCTCAACAGAATCGTGGCGTTGCGGACCGTTTTGTTGGACACGTTCTTGCGGCAAAGATCCATCACAAACTTCTGAACGGTGCCTGGGCGGATCTGGGCGAGCTTTGTTTTTCCGAAGTAAGGAATCAGATGGGTATTAATGACCGACCCGTAGGCCGATGCCGTTGATCCGCGAATGCTCAACCGCTGCTCGATCCACTTTTCGGCGAAGTCCTTGAACGTGATAGCCTTCGGTTCAGCGTAACTCTCATTCTTGAGCTGCTCCAGGATCTCCAGCCGCCGCTCTTGGGCCTCCCACTCGGTCCTGTAGCTTTCCCACTTTTGCTTGCCTCCAGGGGTCCGGTATTTGAGGCAGTAACTTCGACCCCTGGGAAGGATTGGGACACTCTGACGTTTCAAAACCATGGTGGCTATCCTGCCAGCAATGCGGCTTTCTCTGGTTCACCTGGCCCACGGAGACTCATGGCAATAATTGCAGCAATGTCAGTCTCCGTGAAAACGATGTACTTGCCAAACCGCCGATGCGGAATCGCATTCTCTTTGGTCTTTGTATACAACCAATTGGGTTTCCGGCGCAAGAGCTGAGCTGCCTCTTGCAAGGTGTAGAGTTTTACGTTGTTGCTGTTCAATTCATCTCTAGGCTGAGAGTCTGAGTATATATCATTCATGGTGTTGTCCCTCTTTTGTAGTCAATGGTCAGTTTCGTGGACATCCTGACTCATTTCACACAACTACCTGCATTTTCGAAAGATATGGCCGACCACTCCCATATGCAATGGCTTTCAAGAAGGGATCTCATCGGAGGTTTTCGAAAGTTCCCTGAACCTCCAGCACGTTTGTCAAACTAAGTGGAAATATCTCGGCCTTCATCTATAAGGAGTATCCAGGAAGGAAGAATGTTAACAAAAAAGATTCAGGATAAAGTCCCACCCATTGTGTATCACATTTTGACGTACGATCTATTGGACGCCACTTACTTCGACTGGCCCCCCCGTACGAGTATTCAGGGTCTTAAAACATTCTTATTGAAGGAGCCAGCCGATGCGAGTAAATTGGTATCTCGTGTCGCACTATGCGATCACCGATGTCTATGAGAGCCAGGGGATTGAATCACTGAAGAAGCTGAGAGGTCGTGCCTCTAGATCCTTGGTCCCACCACCGGGATTCAGTTCAATGTTCGTGAGGAGAGCCAGGTCCGACATGCCTCCTTTCTCAAACCGGTTACCTACCTGATTGGCCAGAAGCTGGAGGCCAATCGAATCTGACTATAGATCCATATTGGCGGCCAAAGGGGGCCATCGCAGATGTCAAATGGGGAGCCCGTCCGCGAAGGCCAGATTCTCACGGGAGCATTGTTCAGCAAGCCGATGAGGGTCGAAACGGTCAGACCCAATGGGACTGATTCTTGGCGACTTGGCTTGGTGGGTACTCGATCTGAACGTTTCAGAAACGTCACACTATCCTCCTCAGATCTCAATTCCCTCACGAATCTCGATCCTAAAGCGACCTATGACGGCGATCCCAACCTCCTTCGGTTGGGGCTGCAAGCCTACTCTCTTGGTATTGCCTACGAGTTTGACCCGTACTTCGGCCTCTCGATCTCTCGGGTCGATCCGCTCCCCCATCAGCTCGAAGCTATCTACGACTACCTGCTTAAGGTTGCCAGAGTTCGGTTTCTCCTGGCCGATGACGCCGGGGCGGGCAAAACCATCATGGCGGGGTTGTTGATTCGGGAACTCAAGCTGCGTGGACTGGCGGAACGCATCCTGATCGTGGCTCCCGCTAACCTTGCCTTCCAGTGGCAGCGGGAGCTGAAGGACAAATTTGACGAGAAGTTCCTCGTCATCAAGGGAAGCGACATCCGCGATCAGTTCGGCATGAACCAGTGGTTGGAGCAAAAGCAGGTTGTTACATCCCTGGATCTTGCCAAGCGGTCAAACATCCTGCCGGGACTCCGGCAAGCACACTGGGATTTGGTTGTGGTTGACGAAGCCCATCGGATGTCGGCATCCGACGAAACCCATAAGAGCCTCCGGTACAGCTGGGCGAGTTGCTGAGAGATATCTCAGATCATATGCTGCTGATGACTGCCACACCTCACCGGGGCGATCCAGCGAACTTCTGCCTTTTCCTCCAACTGTTGGACCCCGATATTTACGCAGATGTCCAATCAATCCGAGAAGCCATGCAACGCCGTCACGCCCCGTCCTACTTGCGACGCACCAAGGAAGCCATGGTCTACTTTCCTGAGCGACAGCCCAATGGTACGTGGGTGGCCAAGAAGATATTCACCAAGCGAATCCCACGCACGGTCGATTTTCAGATCGATGGCGCTGAATTCGAACTCTACCGCGTCGTCACCCGCTTTGTGAAGCAGTAGAGCATTCGCGCCGCAGCCCAAGGAGACGATCCTCGTGCACGGGCAGTCGGTTTCCTGATGGCTCTCTACCAGCGTCGGTTGGCCTCCAGCACGCGTGCTATGCGCCGGTCGCTTGAGAACCGAGCCCGAAGGCTGGAAACTGGCTTAAAGAAGGCTCAGGATCTGGTGCGACTCGCGCCACCGGATATCCCTGACCCCGAAGAGATCGAGGAAATGGAGGAGGGTGAGCGTGAACGCCTGGAAGAAATGCTCGAAGCAATCACCCTCGCCGGAAACGCCGAAGACGTGCGCCGTGAAATCTCAGAATTGCGGGTGCTGGCTGAGGACGCCGTTAAGGTCGAGGAATCCAACACAGAAGCCAAGCTGTCCCACCTCAAGGACCTTCTGCACGAACAGGGTTTTTTCGATCACTGCGACAAGCTGCTTTTGATCTTCACGGAGTTCAAGGACACGCTGGACTATCTGGTCGAGCGCCTGTCGGATTGGGGCTTCCGAGTCGGAGTCATCCATGGCGGAATGAAGCCGGGATCGCGCGAAGAACCAGGGTGTGCTTTCGGTGGGCGTGCGCAGTTCGGGACGATATATTGTGATTCAGAAACAGTAGCCTTGTGCCACCCAGTAGAGCCAATCGCCGATGGCCTCTGCGGTTGATTCGTCTGCGTCAATAGC
>JBGPHY010000011.1:0-24862 GCA_041484625.1 Terriglobia bacterium
GCCGGGCACCACCCCCAACAAAAGGCAGGCTCAGTCGTTTTGCTCCGGTATTTCCATTCATCACCCACCCGCTGTAATAACTCGTGGAAATCATGTTCCAGTTGGCGTTTACTGAACTCGTTGGTCCGCTGGTTCGACTGCCTTCATCCAGCGCCAACGAACGGCAATTGGGGTTCGTGGTGGGATTGGTGTCACATCCTCCAGGGGCTTTGGGAATACGAACCGGTTGCGAGCGGGTTGTACCGTCCCCTATGTAGGCCCCATTGGACAACTCACGGCGGATCACTTCTCCAAAGGCGCTAACCTTGGAGTGAAAGAGCAGACCATTGGTGTTGGAGCTGGCCAAGAACAGGTTTCCGTTGGTGTGGACGCGTCCTGCAAAATCAAAGTTGGCGCCGGCAAAGTAGCTAAGATCACCGTCCGAGAACATCCCAAACTGAAAAACGGGAATCTGGGCAACCTCTGTGTTCCGGAGCATCCTGACTTCTGTACCATTCGCTTGGCGCGCGATAGCACTCAATGTGGTCGGGATGATCTGGGCCATCAGACCTTGATTGGGTCCACTGGAGATATTGCGACTCACTGACGCCGATTGGGCCACCTGGTACTCCCGATAGGTAATCCCTTGGAGTGAGGGGCGCAAGCTGGAATTCGTCACGTAGTTGCTGATATCCGTAGGGGTTGGAGACTGGTGGGTGGTATAGAGATTGGCCATGTCGGTCATCATCTTTTCCATGGCCGCTTCCGTTGCATAAAAGGCCTGGGTGTTTTCCAGGTCGGTGGTGTGCATTCGCGTCTCGGAAGTCACGACGTATACTACAGCAATGGAAATCGCTGACAGCATCAGCATTACCAGCAGTGCCGCAGGCAATGCAAAACCGGAATGATTGGATTCTTGGCGTTGACTCATAGATCCGTCCTTCAAGGGCGAGGCTCAGATATATCGATCACGGAACGCCAGGTTGCGAACGCTGACCGAAGTCCTCGCCGTAAAGTGATCAAGCTTGAGGTTGTAATACCTCTGGGAGGTACCACGTACCCCCAGGCTGATGTTGACCTTCCTAATCTGGTTGGGAAGCCCCGCGGTGGTGGTGGGCAGTATGTCGTCCAGATTACTGGTAGCGGCCATGGTGGCGTTGTTGAACGTGTCGTATGTGATCTGAAGGTTTTCGACATCCTCAGCCACCGGGAACGGAGTTTGGGTATTGACCTGTCGCATCAATCGAAACGTGGCGACATCAATGTAGTACCGGATCACATAAACCCTGTAGGCCGTTGTGTTGGGAAAAGTACCTGGCGGGCTGGAAAGCGCCAAGACATTTCCACTCGCGGCCACGGGCTGGTTGAATCGGAAGGGGTCATTGGCCGCTAACTCTATGCGCGGGGTGTCAATCCCGCTCACTACAGCGGCCGCGGCCCCATTGGCGTTGCTGAGAATCAAGACATCTCCGACCAAAAGCCCAGATGTGGAACCGTTGGTTTGAATCTCTGTCCCATCGTTGGAGATGCCGGCCAAGGTGTTTTGCTCAAAAGCCAGAGTGGGACCCCGGTATACCAGAGTTACTACGTCGGTGGCTGCCCCATTGATGGTTGGCCCCAATCCATCGCCGGGAGTAATGGCATAAAGCCAGTTATTGCGGGCATTCTGTTGCACCTGACAGCCTGACGAATCGCATCCAAACCGGGGGGCGACAGAGTTGTCTCCATTGGGCAGGGTGATCCCGCCCATTGGGAAACCCGTCCCTGCAATGTTGAGATCCTGGGCCATCAAATTCAGCGCAGCACGGACGTTCTGCTGCAGCTCCGTTCTCTGGGTGGCTGCTTCACTCATGTTGATACTCTGGCGGAAGAGTTCCAGCACGCTGGCCATGACCAGCAGGCTCAGAGACATGGCTACGAGAGCCTCGACCAAGCTAAAACCACGGTAGGAACTTGCACGGTTGTTTTTCACCTGAAACTCCATCTAACGATAACGGGAGATATAGGTACTGACCTGGTAATTACGGATCCACCCCCTCGGCGCTGCATAGCGGATGGTAACCGCGACCTGCCGCAAATCATCCGTCAGGTCAGTGATCTGGATCTGTCGCTCGAATTCGTTAAGAGTCCTCGCGGTGCCGTCGGGCATGGCCATAGTTTCCACGGACCCGTCGTCCGCCGTATCCACCAGCCCGTCCGCTCCCGGAGTGGTTAAGGGCTGAAGTCCAGTACGAAAAATGCCGACTCCCGCGCCAATGTTACGAACCTGGTCGAACGTGACCTGCTGAGTGTTTCTGGCGGTGAAAATGGCTTCTAATGCTTCACGAGCCTTCTGCTTGGCGATGAGGCTCTCTTCGGCGAATGTCATTGCCACCATGGTATGCATAAACAGGGCCATCATCCCACCCAGGCCGATCAGAAGGATCATCATGGCTACCAGAAATTCGATCAGGCTGAAGCCCTTGACCGCAGGATCCGACGGGGACATTGGTGATCCACAAAATACCATCTGGTCCTCACGAGGGGCATTGGTCTGGCCATCTTTGTGTTTCTCCAGACTCCGCCGGGGCTTTCGGCATTGGCGCAAATCGGATTGTGCACTGTTCACCTTCATGGCAATTCCTCTTCTCCCTTTTCTATTCCCAGGAACCCGCTGAGCCGCCGGTCCCTCTAAACCGGAATCCCTTGATGCGCCCGGTAGAGCCAAACAGAGTTATTGCCCGGGTGCTCTGGATATCCCCAATGCGACAGACCATAACTTGCCCTAATGCCAGCAGGCCTGCAGCATCGATGGCGGAACCGTCGGGCCTGAAATCAACGTAAGTTTGAGCATTATCGTTGAAGCTGACTGCAGCCGCAGAGGCGATTTGTGGATCCGGATTCACGGGAATCCCATTCCGTCCGAAGTCAATGTCAGAAGGAAGGTTCACTCGGCTCACAATCGTGTCGGCCTCTCCCAGTGCGCCAACTCCTATTCGGGTGATGGTGATGAGTCGCGGATTCGTAAATGTCACGCGGTGATTGCGCCGCTGATCCAGTGCCAACTGTCTGCCCCGCCGCATTTCCTGCACCACGTTGTACATGGCGATGTCTTCGTGGGTCTTGCGAACCGCATCATCGATGAAGGGTAGAGCCACAGCGGTCATGATGGCCACGATCGCCATGACGGCAAGTGTCTCAACCAGGGTAAAACCGCTTTCGTGACTCAGGGAGATTGTCTCTTTCATCATTACCCCCCACCCTTTCTGTCTTGATCCGGTGCCGCACGCCGTGATCGTAATAAAGACAATATGGGCCCCGGAATATCTGATATACCTCTTTTGCCTATCGGCACGAACCTGACCATTCTTTAAGTGTGTTTGGGTAACAGCTTTGTACAGTTCAACTTAGTCCCGGAATGAGCGGAGATTCTTGGAGACACCAGATTAGGAGGGTAAGTAGGATGAAAGAAGCAAACGGTAATCCATTGGACATAAGGCGATTGACTCCATCGTTCCCCTATAAAGTTCTTTTTGGAGTCTGCAAGCGGGATCGGTATCGGTCAAGGAGTGAAATTCAAAATGGTCTCCGTGGCCCAGTTCGCCGGTCACTGGGCCAGACTCGGGAAATCCATCTACGACGAGTTTGTAACTTCGTGTACAAATCCTGGCAATTGGTTTTTTTTCTGAACCAGTGTGCCGACTTTGTAGAATATTTTTCCCAAGCAGGGCGAGAAACGCAGGCAAATGGATGTACCTTCCCTCCGGGTCATAATTTTGAGCATCCATGAGAAATACTCCAGTATTAAGCGTAACGTATTCTAAACTAATAATTTGAGGCCCCTATTGCCCTGCGGAGCCGGGAGAAGATGAATGTGACCGCGCTCACTGGTGAAATTGGTAGAGGGCTTGCAAAGGAGCTTATGACCAGTTCGTGCCTTAAAATCATGGCAAAGATGAGCTAGCTCGAGTAACATTTCTGGCACATAGGGGACGATGGACACGCGGTTCCATGCCGTGTGGAAGAGCAATTTTAAGCGGAAAGGCACGGGATTTCGGAAGCAGGTCTCAGCATGGTTACCGGAATGATTAGAAAACTCTGGACGGAACTTCAAGTTGCCTTGGACTCTCGCTTTACGTTGGAGGGTTTTGAACTCACAGGCAAGCCCTTTTTGCTGCCGCCGGCCATTTCGGACTTGGAACCTCCCGCCAAGCGCAGATTGACCATTTATAATCTCTTTGCCAACCAGATTCAGACCATTCCAACTATCTCTCGAGTACTAGACGTGAGCATCACGAAAGTGGTGACAGTCCTGATTGAGGAAGGAATCATCTTGGAGAGACGTCGTCCCAACAGAAGGCCAGTAAAAAGGGAACGACGCAGGCCCGTTCAGCTGATTCAGCCTGCAGCACACCCGAATGTCGCAATCAATTCCCTGCATCCGCCACCAGTTTCTACCTCCAGGATTCAGACCTTGTTTGGCGCAACGCCGCCCGCGAGAGCCGTCCCCTTAAACACCAAGGAAGCACCGACAACTCCTGAGTCGGATTTGCAGGTCTAGTCCGGGGCGAGAAGAATAGTCTCATCAAGAAAGCCGCCCCGGGAGGAAAGTGAATACTCCGGGTGGGGCCGGAACAAGACCTCAAAAAAGTTTCAACTGCGTCAAATCCGCAATCTCGCTCTCTTCGAAAAGCTCGACTTGCCCGTAAACTCCGTCGAATCCTGGAACTACTTTGAACCGACTCTCGCGAACCCGAAGGATCCCCTCGCTGACATGAGGTTCCACGAAAGATCGGAGGTCTGATTCGCTCAACTCCTGGAGGATTTGATACTCCGTTGCTCCGCAGCTCAGGGCTGCTTCATAGGTCCGGTCTACCGTGATGCTTTCCTTTCCCCTGATCCCGTATGCAGAGGCTATAATATCGCGAAGGGGAATCGTCTTCCGGTACGGGGGCCGCCTCAGGGCTCGAGTGTGAATCCAGCCATTCTCCTGAACGGCCTCAAGATTCTCAACTTCCCGGTCGGCGAGTTCCAGGCTGCGCTGCAACGTACCAATGGTGATTTCCCTTCGGCAAGCCGGGCAACGCCGGCCTTCGACTTTCGTCTCGACTGGCGATTTGACGACCTTACAGTCCCGGTGGCCGTTGAAGTAGTATTTTCCGATTTCCGAAAAGAACTCCACCGTCCCGACAATCGAGGTAGCACCCGTCCCCCGGATCGCCTGGCAGACGCCGGAATACGAAAAATCTCCATCGAATAGTGTAAATTCCATTCCGATCTGTTGGGGCGAATGTGCATCCGAGAAACTGACGATCTGCTTGGTATCCAGCTCGCTCTTCAACCAGCAAAACCCAGGGTCGCCGGATAAGCCGGTTTCCACGGCCGGCACTTCCGGAGACATCGCGCCGAAGCAATCGGCCAGCCTCTCAAAACCGAATGTCGATCCAAACAAAGATCCCCAAGGCGACCAGATGTGCAAGGGGATGACCAGGCTTTCCCCGCTCACCTCCAAGACTCTCGACACCAGTTCCGAAGCGGGCAGCTTCAACCGAGGGATGCCCCCCGGTCTCAAATCCGTCAAATGGTCCAGGGCCACGCCCACTCTTCGAGCTGCCTCAAAACCCGGCGCAGTCACCAACAAATGAATCTGGTACTTTTTCCCATCGACCTGAAAAAGGGCTTCCACTTCGGTCGTAAGCATGAAATGAACCGGTCCAGCACCTGTGGGAGAAAAGAACCCGCCCCCGTCAGTCTCCAATTCACTCTCCAGCACAGCCAGCCAGTCGGGGTATAAGAAGTCGCCCGTCCCGAGGAGTTGTATGCCTTTCCGCTTCGCCCAGAAGATGAACTCCGGAATGCAGTTTTGTTGCAGGATTGACTTGGTGGATCGGGGATGGATGTGGAGATCAGCAGTGTAATGGCTCATGTTTACGGCGGAGGGATGGAATTGATTTGCAGCAGCCAGTATGATATCGGAATCGATGGGAGGTGGCTACCCCAAAAAATGGCAGGATAAAGAACAATACCTGCTGATAGAAATTCCTCTGGAAGTAGTTCACCAGCAGCCGAAGCCGCTCCCTCCAGCACACGGAAACGCGAGCATTTTCAAGCACGGAGGGGAGAATCAGACTGGTAGCCCAGATGAAGACGATGTAGACCACTGCGAATCTCAAGAAGACGAAGTTTCGGGTACTCAGGCGCATCATCACCACTCCGAGCAGCAAGGCGTAAGCACTGTGCACCCACCATAAAGTTCTCCAATATCGTCTCAAAAAGCGGGTAGCATGCGGAGAATCCCTCCTCGTTGAGGGTCCTCCATCCTGCACCCGATGATCGTAGAATTCAGATTTGTCACTGGTTGTCATAATTGCTCGAAGAATGTCTGGGACCGTGGTAAAACTCCAACGGACTTCCCGGTCAGCATGGCCTGGAACCGGCCCATCAGTGCAATGGTATGCCCCCATCGTCCGTCCAGGAAGGGGCATTGTGTCATTTCCTCCAGGAAAGGAAAAGATGAAATGGCGAAAAAAGAGCAGGAGCGAATTCAGAAAGTGCTTAGTTTGTTAAAAGAGGAATATCCCGATGCGCAGTGCGCCTTGACCCATCTCAATCCCCTGCAGTTGCTCATTGCCACCATTCTCTCGGCTCAATGTACGGATGTAAGGGTGAACCAGGTGACCCCAGCGCTTTTCCGAAAATTTCCCTCAGCCACGGCCTTTGCGGAGGCAGATCTTTCGGAGCTGGAGGACCTGATCCGGTCAACTGGCTTCTTTCGGAACAAGGCAAAAAATATCAGGGCAGCATGCCGGCGGCTGATTAGCGACTTCGACGGAAAGGTGCCCCGCACCATGCAAGAGCTCCTGACACTGGCAGGTGTGGCGCGTAAGACAGCCAATGTGGTGCTGAGCACAGCCTACGGAATTGCTTCAGGGGTAGTGGTCGACACCCACGTCTTCCGCCTGTCGCACCGCCTGGGGTTGACACGTGCCAGAACACCCGAGAAAGTGGAACAGGATTTGATCCGGAAAATTCCGCAGCAAGAATGGATCAATTTTTCTCATCGCCTGATCTTTCATGGCCGGCAAGTGTGCCCGGCACGTAATCCCAAGTGCCACCAATGCACCGTTGCGGCGGTATGTCCGAAGGTGGGAGTGAAACAGGGATGAAGGGGGAGGAGTCACTGCTGAGTTCACTCTTCGTTCCTCTTCAGTTTCCGCTTCAGAAGCATCAATCCAATAATGGTCTTCCCGTCAATGATCCTGCCGTCCTCGATCATTCTCAGCGCCTGGGTCAAGGGGATCCACTCGGCCAGGATTTCCTCACCCTCGTGGGCCAGGCCGGCCAGTCCTACCGGGCGGCCCGGGTCTTCCACTTCTCCAAGGAACAAGTGAACCTGATTGGAACATCCTCCAGGTGCGAAGAAGTAACTGATCAAGGGTGCCGCGGACTTCAGACGCAGCCCGGTTTCCTCGTGGACTTCGCGGCGAGCCACTTCCAGCGGTTCCTCTCCAGGCTCCATCATGCCGGCGACGCATTCGGTCAACCATCCATCGCCGCAGTTGGCATGAACGGCGTAGCGGAATTGCCTGATAAGGAGAACACGTCGGCTGTCTGGATCGATAATCATGACGGCGACTGCATCGGACCGGTAGTACCGATGGCGGACGATTTCCTGGCTCATTTCTCCGTTGAACTTCTCGAACTGAAGGCTGGCCCGTTCCACCTTGACAAATCCGTCATGTTCCAGCCAGGTTCTGTGGATTTTGACTTTCATCTCTTCCCCAATTGGTTGTCATCAAAGTCGGCAACAATCACTCAAGCACTGACCGAATTCGTTCGATCAGCAATTCTACGCCGACCGTGTTCTGGCCACCTTCCGAAATGATCAGGTCAGCATAGCGTTTGCTGGGCTCTACAAACTCCAAGTGCATGGGGCGTACGGTCGACAGATACTGCTCGATCACAGACTCGACTGTCCGGCCGCGTCCGGCGATGTCCCGCTGCAACCGGCGAACGAAGCGAACATCCGGATCGGCATCGACGAACACCTTCAGGTCAAACAGCTTCCGGAGTCTCTGGTTTTCGAAGATCAGGATGCCCTCAAGCACGATGATGGGCCGGGGTTCCAGCAGTACCAGTGCCGGCTTTCGGGAGTGCGTCGTGAAATCATAAACCGGCTGGTTCACCGACAGATTCTGCTTCAAGTCCTCAAGCTGGCTGATAAGCAAATCCGTGTCCAGCGCGTCGGGATGGTCAAAGTTGATCCGCGCGCGGTCTTCCATGAGCAAGTGGCTGCCGTCTTTATAGTAAGAATCCTGCGCCAGCAGCAAAACCCGTGCCTCCCCCAATACCTCCAGGATCTTGCGTGCTACCGTAGTCTTCCCCGATCCACTTCCCCCGCAAATCCCGACGATCATCGTCAGCCCAATTCCAGCCACTCGCGACAGAGTGAACTTAAGAAACGCCCCAGCCTGGCCTTGACTTTCTCTCCCGCTTTCAAAACCTCCCCATGGCTTAGGGGAGCCTTGGAAATCCCGGCAGCCAGGTTGGTGATGAGAGAAATCCCCAGGCACTCTATCCCCATGTGCCGCACCACAATCGCTTCGGGAACGGTGGACATCCCGATAGCATCGGCCCCCAGTTTTCGAAACATCCGGATTTCGGACGGAGTCTCATAACTCGGACCGGTCACTGCTACATAGACTCCTTCGAGCAGGCGTAGATTTGACCTCCGGGCACAACGCGCAGCCAGGCCCCGAAGTCTCGGAGAATAACATTCGCTCATGTCGGTAAACCGCGTCCCGACCGAGTCCTCATGAGGGCCCACCAGGGGGTTGGGGACGAATGAACTGAGGTGGTCACGGATCAACATGAGATCCCCCGGTCGTAATCGGGGGTTTATTCCGCCCGCTGCATTGGTCAGGATGAGAGCTCTGACACCCAGTTGACCCAGAACTCGCACCGGGAAGGTGACAACCTGAGGCGGTTGTCCTTCGTAGGAGTGGACACGTCCCTGAAGACAGCAGACTGGCTGGCCGTGGATCCGTCCCCACACCAAAGCACCCACATGTCCAACCACTGTGGGTTGGGGAAAATGCGGGATACGGTCAAAGGGGATTTCTATTCTGTCTTCCAGTGAACCGGCGAATTCTCCCCATCCAGAGCCCAGGACCATTCCCAGGACGGGATCTTTCTCTCGAGAATCTTTCCTATTCAGGATCCGGCGCAAGTAATTGGCTGCTTCCGTCACCTGTGAAGAGTAGTCGCTCATTGAAAAAACCGTCCTGAAATCAGTGGATGGCCCGCAGGTTGGGCATGCGTCGTCATCAGGCCGGCTGTAGATTATTCAGAAGACCATGGTGAGTCAAGGCGATTCAGGCTCCGGATCCGCCCGGTGTCGGAGGTGAAGATGCCGGAGAAACTACTTGCGCAGTTGCTTAACCCTCTGATATTTTTGATGTATTGAACCACGATCTTGTGTGGAACCGAAAGGGTGCTGATCAGCATGAGGGCCCCCTCCTCCGACATGGAGCTTTCCTCTGCGGGGGAGTTTCCTCTAACACTGGTTTTAGAAGAACTCCAGAAGCTACCACGAGGGATTCACGTCGAACTGGGACCGAGTCTTCCCTCCTCGTACGGCCAGGATCGCTTCTTATTGATGGTTCAAGACCCCTTCCATGTCTTTGCCTACTGGGAGGTCACAGAATTATTGAAAAGCCAGGCCCTGTCCGAATATCCAGCCGAGGATAGGGTCGACTTTCAGCTCTTGCTGGAGTGGAATGAGTTGAGCGACGGAGGGCGCGTCTCTCTGGATGCCGGGACGTCGGCCGCCTGGTGGTTTGTGACGAAGCCGGGCAAACAATACCAGGCTCGACTCTGCCTGTATTCAGAGTCTTACGGTGCGGTGGCTCTGATGTCCTCCAACGCCGTTGAGACCCCCGCCTGCGTAATCGGGCCGGTGGAGTCCCCAGCCGAGGGAGAATCTACCACGACCGAATGGCTCAACCGCCTTCTGGAGCAGGCATGCATTGTTGGGCTGGCCACGGCAGTTGAGCCGAAGGGCCAGGCCATTGCTGGGGAGATTTCACAGCCGGCAGACCGGGAGACTCTAGACAAGCCGACTCCAGCCGGGCAAGTGCAGGAGGCAGACCGCCCTGCGAAACCTGTGGATTCGCAGCGAAAGCTTCCTTTCGCTCGGCCAACCAGTTGGTAGCGAGCAAAGGCAGGTCTGAAGGAGTGAGCGATGAATTCAACCGCTGCAGCAGAGGAAATTGGCCAGGTTGTCCGTTCTGAACACTCTGACCCGTTCAGTGTGCTCGGTGCCCATCCGGTGATGATCGACAGGGAGGGTGCCCCTGAGCCCGGCAGAGCTGTGGCTGTGCGAGCCTTTCTGCCCGCAGCAAAACAGGCTTGGGTGGTTCCAGAGGGTTCTTCGGTCGAACCTATAGAAATGGGAAGGGTTCATCCCGAAGGATTTTTTGAAGCGATTTTTCCTGACCACAAGGAGGTGTTCCCATACCAGCTGCGCGTCTTGGATTTCGAAGGAAGACTCACACAGTTCGTTGACCCCTATTGCTTTCTCCCGTTGCTCACGGATTTCGACCTTCATCTCATCGGTGAAGGCACCGATTACAAGAAATATGAGAAGCTGGGGGCTCATCTTCAAACTATCCACGGCGTAGCGGGAGTCCAGTTCGCCGTTTGGGCACCCAATGCCCTGCGGGTCAGCGTCATGGGGGACTTTAACGGGTGGGACGGGCGTCGCCATCCCATGCGGGTTAGGGGCAGCAGCGGAATCTGGGAATTGTTTGTTCCCGGACTGGAGGAAGGGACGCTTTACAAGTTTGAAGTGAAGTCGCGGTTTAACGACTATCTGTCCGCGAAAGCCGACCCTTATGGGTTCTACTTTGAACGCCCTCCCAAGACTGCTTCAATCGTCTACAACCTGCGCGATTACGAATGGCGTGACCAGGACTGGATTGAAAAGAGGGTGCGCACAAACTGGCTGGAATCCCCCATGGCCATTTACGAAGTCCACCTGGGTTCCTGGATGCGGGTTCCAGAGGAAGAGAACCGCTACTTGTCATATGGGGAACTCGCCGATCGGTTGATCCCATATGTGCATAGGATGGGGTTCACTCATATTCAGCTACTGCCAGTCACCGAGCATCCCTTTGACGGATCCTGGGGATACCAGACGATTGGCTACTTCGCGCCGACCAGCCGGTTCGGGCGACCGGAAGAGTTCATGGAGTTTGTTGATCGCTTTCACCAGGCCGGCATTGGAGTCCTGCTGGATTGGGTCCCTGCCCATTTTCCGAAAGATGCTCACGGCTTGGGCTACTTCGACGGAACCAACCTTTACGAGCACGCCGATCCGCGCAAAGGAGAACACCGGGACTGGGGCACGTTGATTTTCAACTACGGGCGCAATGAAGTGCGCAATTTCCTTCTGTCTAATGCCCTCTTCTGGCTGGAGAAATACCATATTGACGGGCTACGCGTGGATGCGGTGGCCTCCATGCTTTACCTGGACTATTCGCGCCCTGCAGGCGAGTGGATTCCGAATCGATTTGGAGGAAATGAAAATCTCGAGGCCATCGAATTCATCAAGCGGTTTAATGAACTGACTCATCACTACCATCCCGGCATCTTGACCATTGCCGAGGAATCCACTGCCTGGCCGGCGGTCACCCGCCCGGTTTACCTGGGAGGCCTGGGATTCAGCTTGAAATGGAACATGGGCTGGATGAACGATATGTTGGAGTTCTTCACCAAAGACCCAGTCTACCGCAAGTTTCACCACAACAACCTGACTTTTGCTCTGATGTATGCGTTCACTGAAAACTTTGTCCTGCCGCTCTCTCATGATGAGGTGGTTCACGGCAAGCGATCTTTGTTGGACAAGATGCCCGGATTCTACCACGACCGATTCAGCAACCTTCGCCTCTTGTTAGGATACATGTATGGACAACCGGGAAAGAAGCTGCTCTTCATGGGAGGGGAATTTGGACAGTGGCGGGAGTGGAATCACGATGAAAGCCTGGACTGGCACCTGCTGGAAGGGGGGCCCCATCGGGAGGTTCAGGAGTTTGTGGCGGATCTGAACCGGCTGTACGTCTCCCAGCCCGCCATGTACGAGATTGACTTCCACTACCGAGGATTCGAATGGATTGACTTCCATGACGGCGACAGTGGCATCGTCAGTTTCCTGCGACGATCCAGGAATCCGGCAGACTTTCTAGTGTTTGTCTATAATTTCACCCCCATGGTCCACGAAGGCTACCGCATTGGCGTCCCTGTGGGAGGGTTTTACCAGGAAATCCTCAACAGCGACTCTTCGCTATACGGCGGCCGTAATTTCGGAAACGCAGGGGGCTTGCCGTCTGATGACCTCCCGTGGCAAGGCCGGCCTTGCTCCCTGCAACTGACGGTACCCCCCCTGGCTGTCGTGGTGCTTAAACCGACCCAATGAGTCAGGGTTTTCTGGCCATCGTCCTTCACGCCCATTTGCCCTACGTCCGCCACCCGGAACATCCTTCCTTTCTGGAGGAGGAGTGGCTCTTCGAGGCCATCACCGAGAGTTATCTGCCTTTGATCTCGGTCCTCACTCGGATCGCCAGGGATCAGGTACCCTGCCGCTTAACATTCTCTCTCTCCCCAACTCTGGCAGAAATGCTCAACGACTCGCTGCTCCAGTCCAGGTATCTCCATTACCTGCATCTCCGGCTCGAATTGTCCGAAAAAGAGGTGGCCCGGACCCGAAACTCACCAGAGTTCCTTCCCGTGGCACGAATGTACAGAGCTTTGTACCTGCAAGCACGCCGAGTTTTTGAGGACGATTACGGAAAGAACCTGTTGATCCCGCTCCAGACGCTGCATCGGCAGGGCATCCTGGAAGTGATTACTTGTCCAGGCACACATCCTTTCATGCCGTTTATTTCCAGATCTGAGGCCAGGAGAGCTCAACTGGCGGCTGCCATGGTCATGTATCGTTCCTACTTTGGCTGCCGCCCCCGCGGACTCTGGCTGGCGGAATGCGGGTATGAGCCGGAGTTGGAGGCCCTGCTCAAGGAGTTCGGCTTTGAGTACTTTGTGCTGGATGCGCACGGGCTGCTCCTGGGAAATCCCCGTCCCAGGTACGGAGTTTATTCCCCGGCACTGACGCGGCACGGAGTCGCAGTTTTCGGAAGGGATCCTGAGTCCGGCTGGCAGGTGTGGAATCTCCACGGGGGGTACCCCGGCGATTTCAGTTACCGCGAGTTTTACCGGGACCTCGGTTTTGATGCGGAGTACCAATATATCCGACCGTACCTCCACGCGGACGGAGTCCGACGAAGCTTGGGACTCAAATACTACCGTATCACCGGCCCGGGCGACTTGGGGAACCGTCAGCCTTATGATCGCGAGGAGGCACTCAGTCGCGTGCGGGAACACGCCAGACACTTCGTGTCATGCCGGGAGCTACAAATTGCTTCCCTCAGGCAGAAGCTGGGAAGACCTCCCCTGGTGGTTTCGCCGTACGACGCGGAGTTGTTTGGACATTGGTGGTTCGAAGGCCCAGAATTCCTGGAGATGGTGATTCGTTATGCAGCAGCCGGATCCTCAAACTTCAAACTCGTGAGCCTGGGGGACTATCTGGACACAGGAATGGGTATCCCTGATTCCCAGCCATCCGCGTCTTCCTGGGGAGCAGGGGGCTATAACTGCGTTTGGCTGAATACCGATACCCAGTGGATCTATCGCCATCAGCATTGGGCAGAACAACAAATGGTGAACCTGGCCAACCATTTCCCGGCGGCGGATGGCGAAAGGCGGCGAATGTTGAACCAGGCCGGGAGAGAGTTGTTGCTGGCGCAAAGTAGCGACTGGGCTTTTGGGCTTAGCCGCAGGACTTTCTCGCTCTATGCAATCCGACGCTTCCGCGAACATATCGAGCGGTTTCAAAGGCTAAACTCACAAGTTTTGACTGGACAGACCGATCCGGTTTGGTTGGCAGAAATCGAAGAAAGAGATAATGCGTTTCCCCGTCTGGATTATCGATGGTTTCAATCGGGATGGTCATTTGATTCCCGATTGGCTGGGTGACTTCGTGGCTACCGACGGCGGCGTCTTTCGGGGATTGCGGGAAGAGGTGGGGCAGGCTTACTAGCATCTTCCATCTCGGTAACCTTTCCTGCCAGGCGCAGCGCCGTCTCCCGAGCAGCTCGCTCTGCAATCCAGAGCGTCCGGAATTCATGCGGTTTTCCATCGGGAGGGGCTGGTTGGTTTTCCGGAGTAACCACGAACCACTTCCCACTCCTCTCCTTCAAAAGCGGGCTGATTACCTGAACATAGGCCACATAGCCGCCGCGTCTTCCGGGTTCCATCTTGTAGGTCGCTTTTGCCATGGATCAATCTCTGAAAGGATCCCCTTCTCAATATCGTCAGTTCGGCCGTTGAACTTCACTCCCTGTCGGCTCCTTCTGGCGACCTGAAAGGTCGGAAACAGGACCAATCTCCTTGCATTTCGACCCCGTTTTCATCAGGATGGAACAGCCTGTCTGAACTGTTTGTTCGATCCCTCAGATTCAGGTTTCATTCCATGAGGAGGAGTTTATGAGATTGGCAAAGCGTTCTCCAAACACGAGTCCGCCAACCCTTATCAGGACGGAGCAGTGGGCTTGGTGGGGGAAACCTTCATCGGCGTGATTTTCTTTGGCGTCAGCTACGGCGAAGGCGGCCAGTTCAAACTACTGTTCCGCCTGGGCCGTTTGTTCTGAGCCGCATTATTCATTCTTCCCCACTCCAACACACCCTCGGCACTCTCCATGCCTCTGTGGTGAATCCGCATTTCGCCTCAAACTGTCATTCGCGGGTGGCCCATTCGAGGAGATACAGGATAGAACGGTACACCTGCCCAGTGGCGCGACTCATCCCGATTTCACAAGTGCGGCTGGAGGAATAGAATCCCTTGGCACCGGCAGACCTGGCCTCCTGGGCTTCTTCTCGAGTGGCCGATTCCGTCAATTCCGGGAACAGCCAGCCCCGGTCGCCGGCAAAGGCGCAGCACCCTGCTGAGGGTGGAACCACGACGTTTTCACTGCAAGCCTGAGCAATTCGTTCGAACTTCGCGGACAGGCCCATCTCTACCAGGCTGCATACCGGATGCAAGACCGTTATGCGCTCCTTGCGGCGGACCACCAGTCCGGGGAGCAGGTGCCCGAGAGCAAATTCTACGCTGTCCAGGATCGTGAGCTGATCAAACTTGGTCGCGTTTTCGATTGAAAGGACAGGCCTGCACCCCTTCAGGCCATGCGTGCAGACACTGGTATCGATCACCACCGGCAAATGCCCCTGTTCGGTCCATTTCCAGAGAGAATCGACCACACGGTTGGCCATCCAGAGATGTGCCTCGCGATACCCCTTGGAGGAAAACGGCGTGGCACAACAGTGTCCTGCCACATCGTGGGGAATCCATACCGGTCTTCCGGCCCGCCGAGACGTGCTGACCAATGCCTCCGCTGGAGATATGGGGGAGGATTCTCCCGGAAGGTGACCCATTATTCGGGTCAAACAGGAGGGGAAGTAGACAGCCACAGCTCCATGGGGCTGTGTTGCCGGGAGATGCGGACTAGCTGCTCCAGGCATGGGTGTCAGCCACAGCGGTGTCTGCTGATGGGTGAGAATCCGTACCATTTTGCTCACGAAGGTCATGCCGCTTGTGCCTATAAGTTTTTCCAGCAGGCGGCCTACCCTTAATCCGAGGCGCACAGATTTTTCAATCTTGGAAAAGTGTCTGGCCATCCCAACCGCCACTCGTTTGGAGAAGGCAGACTGCTGCCCAGCGCGGAGGAGTTTGGTGAGGTCACCCGTGTTGATTGACACCGGGCAGGTCGTTGCACACAGACCATCGACCGCGCAGGTATCCAGACCATGGTAGTTGAAATCCTCCTCCAACGAGGCCAAGAGGCCAGAGGCCTGGCCCGATTGGTGAAGCCTTTTTAGTTCTCGGCGAACCACAATCCGTTGCCGTGGTGTGCAGGTCAGGTTACGGCTGGGGCATTGCGGCTCACAGTAGCCACACTCAATGCATTTGTCGATCTCCTCCTCAACCGTCGGGAGTGACTTGAGGTGACAAAGATGGGCTTGGGGGTCGCTGTTGATGATGACGCCGGGATTGAGCAGTCCCTCAGGATCCGCCAACTCTTTCAGCCGCTTCATGATGCCGTAGGCTTCCGGACCCCATTCCGTCTCTACGAAGGGAGCCATATTCCGCCCGGTGCCGTGTTCAGCTTTCAGAGCCCCATCGTAACGCTCAACCACCAGCTTGACCACATCATCCATGAAGTGGGCATACTGGTCGATGGACGGCTGATCATTAAAGGATTGGGCAATCACAAAGTGCAGGTTCCCATCCTTAGCATGGCCGAAGATGATTGCCTCAGGATAATTGTGTTTGTCAAACAATCGGGTCAGGTCCACCGCCGCGTCCGCCAGCCTGGGAATCGGGAAAGCAACATCTTCAATAATGGCGGTGGTACCGCTGCGGCGGGCCGCGCCTACCGACGGAAACATCCCGCTGCGGACCTTCCAGAGCAAAATCTGCCGGCCAGCATCATGGGTGAAGTCCGCGTCCTCCAGCAGTTGGAGTCCGCCAACCCCTTCCCGTGCCGCCCTCTCAAGTCCACTGCGTCCGGATTCCTCCAGGCACTGGAACTCCGTCAGCAATCCGGCCGCCTCTGGTGGCAACTTCCTGACCACAGGCGGAACACCGGTTTGTCCTTCAACAGACCGCAGGGCCGCCCGATCCATGATCTCAAGCGCCTTAGCCCCCACCTGGCGCAACGGTTCAATAGCGGCACAGGCGGCGTGGAGACTGGGAAAGAACAGGAGCCCGGTGCATTTCACCGGTAGGTCCGGAACTGTCCGAAGAACCGCTTCGGCAATGAACGCCAGAGTCCCCTCGGCGCCAATCAGCAGGTGACGGAAAATCTCAATGGGATTCTCATAGTCCAAAAAAGCGTTGAGGGAATAGCCCACAGTGTTCTTCATTCGGTACTTTTCCCGGATCCTTCGGGACAAAACCGGATCGCCTGCCACTCGGGCCTTCAGTTCCAGAAGACCGCGCGCCAGGAGCGGTTCCAATTGGCGGAACTGCGCGTCGGCGTCAGGTAGAGCGGTATCAAAAACGTTTCCGGACGGGAGCACAAACGTTAAGGACTCCAGGGTGTGGTAGGCGTTTTGTTCCACACCGCAGCACATCCCGCTGGAATTATTGCTGAGGATGCCCCCAACCATACAAGTATTGATGGAGGCAGGATCGGGTCCGATTTTGGCCCCGTAAGAGGCTAGCACCCGGTTGGCGTGGGCACCAATGACCCCGGGCTGAAGACGAATTCTTCTTCCGGCGTCTTCAACGCGGATCGATTTCCAGAAACGGGCAGACTCCACCAGGATTCCGTCACTGATCGATTGTCCGGAAAGGCTGGTCCCGGCAGCCCGAAAGGTCAATGGAATACGGTACCGGTAGCTCAGAGCAAAGAGACTGCGGATTTCATCAATACTGGAAGACAGGACTACTGCTCGGGGAATGAGGCGATAGAGGCTGGCGTCTGCGGCAAAAGCAATGCGGTCGATGGGACGTACGAGTACCCGCTCCCCGGGGATGATCCTGGCCAAGGTGTCTGCCAGACCAGCAGGAGTTGTCGCCGCAACAGTAGTCATCTTTTCGCTCCTCGCAGGCGTGGTGGCGACTCAGCAGGTTACTCCGGTCACCGTCCTCGATGCTGTTGTCGCACTCTTCAGTCTCATGGTCGAGGAAGAGAATAAAGGCCAGGACAGTATCCAGGAGAGAGCGTCGAGCAGGGTTTTCCCTTAAACACGGAATTTCTCAATCGCCTCCTCATTCAAGTCAATACCCAGACCCGGAGCCGAAGGAGGTTCAACATACCTATCCATAGCGACGATTCTCTGTCTGGTGATTTGCTCGCGCAGCAGTGTCCCTTCCTCCACGACGAATTCGGCAATAAAGGAATGCGGGATCGAATTCAGGAAATGGAGGGTCGCCGCAACATTGATGTAGGTGGTAAATCTGTGGTTGACGACCGGCAAGCCGCGATCATAAGCTAAAGCGGCAATTTTCATGGCCTCGGTAAATCCGCCACAACGGGTCACATCGACTTGTACAATATCGATCTTATCCTGGTCCATTAACTGCAGAAACGATTGGCGCTCGCTTTCTTCTTCTCCTGCTGCAATGCGTACATCTGTGGCTTCGGAGAGCCGCCGGTATCCCTCGTAGTTGTCAGGAGAGAGCGGCTCTTCCAGCCAGAAGATCCGGTATTCCGAGAAGGCCCGGGCCCGCTGGATGGCGGTCTTGGCGTCCCAAACCAAGCCGGCATCAATCATCAGGTCGGCATCCTCGCCCAACCCCCGGCGTGCTTCCCTCACCAAAGCGATGTCGGTCTTTTCATCCTGCCCCATGGGGTCCCAGCCGAACTTGACGGCCGTGAACCCCCGATCGCGGAAGCGTCGCGTCCGCTCTCCTGTCTCTGCCGGCGTTGCCCCGAACAAGGAACTGGCGTAAACCCGAATCCGCTCATGGAATCCGCCGCCCAGCAGTTTCCAAATGGGCTGGCCCAAGGCTTTTCCCTTGATGTCCCAAAGGGCCATGTCGATACCGCTCATGGCATGAATTCCAATGCCCCGACGCCCTGCATAGATGTTTTTCCGATACATCTTTTGCCAAAGGACCTCGGTCTGGAACGGATCTTCTCCGATCAAAAGCTCCCGCAAACCACAGGTGACGGCGTGAGAGAAAGGCGCCTCGATAACCGCTTTAACCGCCAGTGGGGCCGAGTCTACCTCGCCAATGCCAGTGATCCCGGCATCGGTGCTTATCTTAACTATCAGGGCATCTTGCCCGCTGTCGCATTGCTCTTTCACCTGTGGAAGACGAACGTAGATGGCTTCGATGTTGGTGATTTTCATTATTAACAACCTCCTGACGGCGGTGCGAGATTCCCGTCCACTCCCTTCAGAAGGGGAATCTGGTGGCAGATCATGGCGTCACCACGTTTTCGGCGCTCATGAGAGTTTGCATAATTTCCTGCATATTTCAAGAGAGAGAGTTATTCGACTTCCACCCAACCCAGAGTGCGTTCCACGGCCTTCTTCCAGCCGGAGTAGCCATCTTCCCTTTGCTGCAGGGTCCAGTGGGGCTCCCATTGTTTGTCGGCTTTCCAATTCTTGCGCAATGCCTCCAGATCCTTCCAAAAGCCGGTGGCCAGACCTGCCGCATAAGCCGCCCCAAGCGCCGTGGTTTCCGTCACTTTGGGCCGCACGACCGGCACTCCCAGGATGTCGGCCTGGAGCTGCATCAGCGTATCATTGACAGTCGCCCCTCCGTCAACTTTCAGAACTTCCAGCCGCACACCGGAGTCTTTAACCATGGCTTCCAGCACGTCCCGGGTCTGGTAACAGATGGCTTCCAGGGTGGCCCGGGCCAGGTGGCCACGATGATTGAAGCGGGACATGCCCACAATTACTCCCCGTGCATCCGACCTCCAGTAGGGAGCAAACAGGCCAGAGAAGGCAGGGACGAAGTAAATCCCTCCGTTGTCGGGCACTGACTTGGCCAGAGTTTCCACTTCACCTGCGGAATGAATGATACCCAATTGGTCCCTGAGCCATTGAACCGCAGAACCGGTGACCGCAATGGAGCCCTCCAAAGCGTAAATGGTCTTTTGTTCACCTACCTGGTAGCAGGCCGTAGTCAGCAGCCCCGAAGTGGAAGGAACAATCGCATTCCCGGTGTTGATAAGCATGAAATTGCCGGTGCCGTAAGTGTTCTTGGCTTCGCCCGGCCGATAACAGGCCTGTCCCACCATGGCGGCCTGCTGGTCTCCTAAATCGGCGCACACAGGAACCTGACCGCCTGCAGGCCCCAATCGCCGCGTCATTCCGTAGAAGTTTGAGTCCGAAGAGGGGCGGATCTGGGGCAGCATGCGTCGCGGGATTCCGAAAAAGCCGATGAGCTCGTCATCCCAGCTTAGGGTCTCCAGGTCCATCAGCATGGTATGGCTGGCATTGGTGACATCAGTGATATGAACTCCGCCATCCACGCCGCCAGTAAGATTCCAGATGACCCAGGTGTCAGTATTTCCGAAAACCGCTTCGCCCCGCTCGACCGCTTCCCGGACCCCCTCGACGTTTTCCAGAATCCATTGGATCTTGCCGCCAGAGAAGTAGGTGGCTGGAGGGAGTCCGGTTTTACGACGAATAACAACACCCTTGCCGCTTCGCTCCAAAGCTGCGGCTATCCGGTCGGTCCGGGTGTCTTGCCAGACGATGGCGTTATACCAGGGCGTCCCCGTTTTCGGATTCCAAACGACGGTCGTCTCTCGTTGATTGGTGACTCCAATGGCCGCCAGGTCTAACGCAACAAGTCCCGCGTTGCGCATGGCAGACTCAATGACGGTTCTGGAACGCTCGGCAATCTCCAGCGGATTGTGTTCCACCCACCCCGGTTTTGGAAGGATTTGTTGATGTTCCAACTGATGCCGGGCCACTTCTTTCCCATCGTTATCAAAAACCATGAACCGAGTGCTGGTCGTACCCTGGTCTAATGCACCAACATATCCCGCCATAACCGGCCTCTCCCATTCATTGATGGCTGTTGTGTCCACACCCACTGCACAGCGGAGCCAAGTCTGCTGTGCCAGTGCGTTCGATGTTGCCACTCCAGGAACAGGGATGCGCCCACCATGAAACGGATCTGCAAGCGCTTCTTACAGGCCAACCCACTTGAACAACAATGCCCCTAACGTTCCACCCACGACCGGGGCAATCATAGGCACCCAGCTATAGCCCCAATCCGATGGACCCTTGCCTGGAATCGGCAGTAATGCGTGGACAATCCGGGGTCCCAGGTCCCGGGCCGGGTTGATGGCATAGCCTGTGGGCCCTCCAAGAGACAAACCCAGACCCCAGACCAGGAAACCCACCAGCATTGGTTGAAGCCCGTGGCTATATACCAGGGCGAGGTTGAGCTCTCCAGGAGTGGTGATTCTCAGAGCATTGGCCCCAATCCCCAGGATTCCAAAAATCAACACAGCCGTCCCAATGACTTCTGTCAGAAAATTGGCTGGGAGCCGACGAATCGCCGGAACAGTACAGAAAATCCCGAGCTTGGATTCCGGCGAATCGGTGGCCGCCCAGTGCGGCAGGTAGGCCAGCCAGACTGTCACCCCTCCGAGAATTGCCCCTGCAATCTGGGAGAGGATGTAGCCGGGAACATGGGCCCATGGGAAAGAGCCGAGAACCGCGAGAGAAACCGTTACTGCCGGATTCAAATGCGCTCCGCTGATGCGTCCGACACAGTAAATCCCCATCATTACCCCTACGGCCCATCCTGTGGTGATGACGATCCAACCGGAATTCTCACCCTTGGATTTCTTGAGAAGGACGTTGGCCACCGCGCCGTTGCCAAAGATGATCAGGATCATAGTCCCAACTGCTTCCGCCAGGTAAGGGGACATTGTTCCTCCATGTAGGAACACCCGCTTTTAAGAGTTTCGGATAAATCTTGATCTTCCGGCTAATAGGGATCAAGGGAAAGAACGACCCGCCGTGAAAGACCCAGAGAATAATTGAATTGAACTTCAATGGCAAGGCTCGATTGGGGTTATATTTGGAGCCTCAATCGACGATGGATTCAGCCGGAAGGAAGGTTGGATCCTGGGTAGCATCATCAATGAGCGTCCTGTCAGCTGCCCCATTGGTAGACCCGGACGTAATCCACCTGCATGGTTTGCGGGAAAACAGTTGTGGCATCAGGACTCTCTGGCCAACTGCCTCCGACCGCCACATTCAAGATCAAGAAGAAAGGGTGGTCATAGACCCAGCGGGCACCGGCGGGCAGGTCTGCAGGTGTCCGGGTGCTGGTGAGCTGTTCGTCCACGTATGTGCGAATGACGTTGGGTTCCCACTCGACGGCGTAGATGTGAAAATCGTCGGCAAAGCGCCTCCCATCAGAGAAGCTGAAGGGAGCACCCAAGCCATCCCCCCCCGAGTAGCCAGGTCCGTGGATTGTCCCATGTACTATCGAGGGCTCACGTCCGATATTTTCCATGACGTCGATCTCTCCGCAGGTGGGCCAATCGACTTTGTCAATGTCATTCCCCAGCATCCAGAAGGCCGGCCAGATCCCTTGACCATAAGGGATCTTGATGCGAGTCTCAAACCGGCCATAGACCTGGGCGAACTTCCCCTGCGTTTTGAGGCGCGCCGAGGTGTAGTCTCGCTTGATGCCATCCGGGCCAGTGTAGGTTTCCTTGAGAGCATTGATGACCAATTTGCCATTCTGGGTGTGAGCGTTTCCCAGGCGATTGGTGTAGCTCTCCAGTTCCTGGTTGCCTCAACCTCCGCCGCCGATGTCGAAGCCCCACTTGCCCAGGTCGGGGGCTGCTCCGTCGGGTTTGTTGAACTCGTCGCTCCAAACCAAGGTCCAGGCATTTCCATCAGCCTCGAGTTGGGTGTCTGTTTTCGATCCAAAAAGAAGCACCAGCAAGCAAAACCCGAAAGTCCGGAGGGCGTAACCGCCCTTCCTACTGCCGGAAGAACCTCCCCGGATCGTCAAGAACTGTCTACAGAGTAACCGCATAATCTCTCCTTCTTCCTTGTGCCGCCTTAATCATTTCATATATTCGTCTCAAATTCCCAAATTGTGATAAAAAGGCATCGGCATTCCTGTACCCCCAAGGCTGAACGGAAGATTCTGGTCCAGTCAGCCTCCGCCGATAGTCCCTTGCGAGGGATACATCATGCTCAAACCCAATTGCGCTTTGATCTCTATCGCCTTGCTGGGCTTGACCGGCTGGCTGCCCTTGCCCACGAAGGCTGCAGAGCCACAACAATTCCTGCTCTGGCCAGGCGGAGCTCCTGGCGCACTGGGAGACAAGGAAGAAGATACGCCGACGCTGGCAGTATACTTGGCTCCACAACAAACTTCCATCGGCACTGCCGTCATCGTCTGTCCCGGGGGTGGCTACGTAATGCTCGCATCAGACCACGAAGGACGCCAAGTGGCACAGTGGTTCAATTCCTTCGGTGTGACAGCTTTTGTCTTGAAATACCGGCTGGGCTCGGCCGACGGGAAGCGCTATCATCACCCGGTGCCCCTGGGGGACGCCCAGCGTGCCATTCGCCTGGTGCGGGCCCGGGTGAAAGAATGGAACATCAGCCCTGAACGAATCGGCATCATGGGATTTTCGGCCGGGGGCCACTTGGCCTCAACCGCCGGCACTCATTTTGACAATGGAAACCCTTCCTCCTCCGATGAGATTGAACGCCAGAATTGTCGTCCCAATTTCATGATCCTGGTCTACCCGGTGATTTCCTTCAAGACCAGGTATACTCACCGCTTCTCCCGGCAGGTCTTGCTGGGAGAGAATCCGGACTTAAACCTGGTGGAAAACCTCTCGAACGAAACCCGTGTGACCACCATGACTCCGCCGACTTTCCTGGTTCACTCCAACAACGATGATGGCGTGGCACCAGAGAACAGCGTCCTGTTCTACCTGGCTCTGCGGGAAGCCGGAGTCCCGGCGGAAATGCACATATACGAGCGCGGAAAACACGGATACGGACTCGCACCTAAAGACCCGATCTTGTCCTCCTGGGCCAAGCGCTGTGAAGATTGGATGTAGGTTCGAGGTCTGTTGGACAAACACTAAATTGAAATGGTGGCACAGACTGACACCGAGAAACACAAACTATCTATTAACCGATAGAAGATCCAGAAACAGCAGGACGAATCTTGTTCGGTGCCTTAAAGCAATTAGTAAGATCAGGAAGATAAAAGGAGGTAGTCATCCATGAATCATGCGCATCCCTTTTCGACGCGCGGTTGCTGTTCCGGGCTATCCTGCAACGATCAGTCCGGGTTGATGGTTTCCCGCCGGCAGTTTCTGGCCGGAACCGGGGCCCTGACCTTAGGAGAAGCTTTCGTCCCTGCTTTGAGTGGTTCGATCCTCGGTCAGGGCGACGGGAGGAGAATATCGTCTCCCATCCGGTTCCCTCTCAAAGTCCAACCCGTATTGACTTACAGCCTCCCCCAACGCCGCGAAGCCACCAGCTGGCGGGAATGGGGGGGATTATTGGATGAACAGGCCGTAGCCGGGGAGAAAGAACGCATCAACAAGGAACTGGGGCTCCTTTCGGCCTCCGCCGATTTTCCGATGGAGGTACTTCCGCTCATCAGCGTTCAAAAAACAGAAGAAGCCTCTGCTGCAGCACGGGGCAAACACGATGTGCTGCTCATGTATGCCGCCGGCGGAGGCACGCACTTGCTGGAGGCATTGACTAATCCGGAGAAGTGGAACTTGATGTTTCTTCGTCATCGCTCGGGCCCGGTCTATCTCTGGTATGAGATCGCTCATCCGCGGTACCTGCGAAAGACAGTGGACGAATACGGACAACCCGGAGTGGATGTTCAGGATGTGGTTGTCGACAGCCAGGAGGGGCTCCTCTGGCGTTTGCGAGCCCTGCAGGGACTGAAGAATACTTTGGGCAAAAGGATCGTGGCGGTCGGAGGTGCTGGGGGTTGGGGCGAGGGCGGTGCCAGGGCTCCAGAACGGACCCGCGAACTGTGGAAGATGGACCTGCCTGATTTTCCCTACAAAGACCTGGGCCGCCTCATTGAGACTACCCGCAAGAATAAGGAGCTTTTGCAGAAGTGCAACGCTGATGCCGCGCAATACCTGGGCGGAGGCGGTATCACCTTGAAGACCACTCACGAATTTGTGTCCAATGCTTTTGTGCTAACGGAGATCCTGAAAACCATCATGGCAGAAGCCCAGACCGACGCCGTCACCATTAACTCCTGCATGGGCACGATCATGCCGATGGCTCAGACAACCGC
>JBGPHY010000012.1:0-23335 GCA_041484625.1 Terriglobia bacterium
GGTTGTTTTGAGTTTGATATTCCCCCCACTGGCTCTTGAGCTGAACTCCTAACAGCAAAACGAGGCCAGCCAAACCAAGATCAGCCAATATCAGGTTTTTCCTCATCGCCAGGATCCCAAAGTTCAGGATTGACTCTTTTTCAATTTGGCACTTCCGCTCGGATCGACAAACTTCAAGGCTGACACCGTTAAGGTCACCAGCACTCGCCTGTTTTTCGGATTGGTGACTTGAACCGGAGAGATCCTGGATTCTTCGCCAACTAGAATTCTTGGGCCCGTCTCAAAACTCAGCAGGAGGTTGACGAACCGGTCGATAGTTCCCTCGATTTCAATACGTGTCGAGACTTTGCTGTATTCGGCACTCACCATTTTCACGGGAAGAAGATCGCTGCGCCGAAACGACATGTTCTGCGCGACCACCAGGTCCTTAACCAATCCCTGGAGTTCTGCTATGGCCAGAGCGTCAGCCTTATTGACCAGCAATCTGGCCTCCCACGATGCCGCCAGCTTTTGTGCGGATCCCAGCGCAGCCTCCACGGTCGTCTGGCCTCTTAAAATGCGTCGATAATTGGTGACTCGTTTTGCGAGTACATCAATGCTTCCGCTGGATTTGGACATTGAATCCCAACGGGGCAAAACCACTGAGGCCATCAATACAACGAAAACCGCTACAGTCCCCGCCGCGCCAATCAGCCATTTCTCTCTCGTGGAGAGTCTTGCGAATTTCATTTGTGAGTTTCCTGTCTGCGTCTTCCTTCTACGGCTGAAGAGTTTGCCGGATTCTTCTCCGACCGACTCGCATCGGGATTCACGGCAGGCGACGTCGCTTGGGACTGCTCGGCGTCCAATTGCATCCGGATGCGGAAGATCTCCTTGCCCGTCCCGTCACGAGTAATCGGGGCTATAAACTCGGCACCCTTGAAGTGGGGAGAATTGTCTACGATCTGAGGAAGGGCCGTGGCTGAGTCTGACAATCCGTAGATTTCAATGGTTTGGTTCCGATAGGTGAAATCCATGAGATAGGTGGTCTTAGGTAGAATCGTTGACAACTCGTTCAGGGCAACCACCAGTCTGCTATTCGATTTCTGGAAACCCACCATCAGGTCGGTCCGGCTCTGCAAGTCAGAAATTTGCTTCTCCACATTCCGGATCTTCCGGACCTCCGGTTCCAGGCGGGAAGTTTCCTGGTTCAGTTTTTCAGAGTACTGGTGCTGCTGGATGGGCCTGCGGAGCGCCAAGGCCAGCAGGAGGATCAGGTTGACTCCCAACAGAACATACGTGGGGGCCAGCATCCACTGAGATCTCCTTCTCCGCAACTCCAACGGAAGGAGATTGACAGACGCGGGTCGGCGTTTCTTCAGTCCCGATAAGGCTGCCATGATTGGCAGAAAATGTTCCTGCAGGGGGCGGCCCTCGATCTCGGCCTTCGCAATGTGGAACCCGAAATCTCGAGCCAGTGACAAATGCTTTACTTTGAAGAGCCGATCATCTGTTGGGAGGCCTTCCATCCCTTTGGAATCGCCGCACAGATAAATGTTCAGAGTGGAATTCTCCTGAACCCCCATCTGGCTGCGGAACAATTCCATTTCCCTCATCATGGTGTCTGCTTGAGACTCATCCCGCAGGAGGACGTTGGAGCGGGACAGCAGACAAGCCTCATTCAACAAGCCGTTGGACTCGAACCGCCCCCCGGACCAGCACCCCACCATGGCAGTCCTTGTCTTGAAATGTTGGGACATCATCAGCAGGTAATTCGTGACCGCAATTCCCGACGGGATGACTGCATCGACCGACAAACCGATCCCCTCACAAGCCTTCAAAGCTGAATCCAGGACCGATTTCAACACCAGGAAGACGTCCACACAAAGGGGTTTCCCGTTTGTCGAGGCCTTCGAGACCTGGAAGTCATGATAAATGGGCTCCTGTTCGGAGGGGACGAGGGCGGGGAGTTGGTATTCCACGACCTTCGAGAGGTTAGCCTCAGCCTCTTTGGGCAGTTCGATTCTCCGGATAATTAAATCGTGACGAGGAATCGTCAGCACGCAGCGGAAATTGCCGGCATTGTTTTTTGAAAGAAACGAGGCAAGAGCCGCTCGAAGCTCAGGGTTGGGTTTATCGAGGTAGTCCTGGATGCTCAGCAACGCCAGCACTTCATACCGGTTAAACCGTCTGGCCGCCAGAGCGAAGCGCAAATGGGCCCCATCCAAAAAGACCCCCAGACATCTCCTCACGATCATAGCTCACCCATGGACTTCCATGACTTCGTAAAGTTCAACACCTGCAGGAGATTGCCGCTGTCCTGGTGTTCAATCCACTTCAATATCCCGGCCGGCGGCCAATCCTCGTCATACCAAATCTGTCTTTCGTGCCCGGTCTTGAAAGTGGTGTCGAGCTTAACAACAGTTCGAATGCTTCGCTGGACCCTGGACCCTTTCACCCTGGCTGAAGCAATCAGGCAGTAAATCCTGGAGGGTTCAGTCCCAATCTGAGAGAGCGCTTCACCTCGAATAATCGCTGTCGTGCGCTGGTTCAAGTCACTGCTGGTCTTGTAGGGCTGCTCCTGCCTCTCCGCAACGATCGAGTTGGCAGAGTCAATGTCCACATCAGGTAAGGAGGCGAGGACTTCAGGAGCGGCATAGTTCAGGTTGATTTGACTCTTGTTGGAATATACGGTCACGTATTGTGCGAGGCCCCTGCGAAGTTGAGTTCTGCCATCCGCTCCTTTTTTGGGGATACCGTATAGAACCTCCCGGCTCATTCCAGGAACCAACATCAATTCTTCGACAGACCCGAAGCCCCGCTTCTGCAGTCCGGGGTTCCGCGCAACCGGGTCGGATTGTTCAGGGTCTTTTGAATGGTCCGACTTTCTCCACAAGACAATGGCCTGGGCCAATTCAGTGCTTCGGACGGGCTCGATTCCCAGCGCTTCCATCAGCTTCCCCAGGTTCTCCTCTTTGCACTGGTTGAGGTCGAGTTTGCCAGCTTCGTCGAGAATCGCGACGTGACAGACGACCTCTTCGTTACTGATCCAGAAATGATTCATTCCATCAGCATAAGGGAAGGTCTTGAGCTGTTCTGTAACGTCTTTGTCGGGGAAGGAGAGGCGATAGATGACCTCTTCCAACCCTCCCCGTGCCATGAAGTAGGCCTTCTCAGCATCTCCCATGGATCGGGAGATACTGGCTTCGGTCCTCACCGTGGATGCTAGATTCAGGGCTAAGAGCGACAAGGCTGCCAGGACCCAGAGGAGAGCCACTAGAACGAACCCCTTTTCCTCGATGGATCGATAAAGAATTGGCTGTTTCATCTTTCCAAATCACTCGTGGCGGCAGAGAGCCGCCGCAGAGGGCCTAGAGGCCGGCTCCATTGAATGGGATTACGACCGAAATGTCCTTGGCAGAAAGAAGCCTTGATGCTTCCCAATGGAATTTGATCTGGGCACCCAAAGGGAGTAGATCTTTTTTTTTGCCCGTGACACTTCTGGTGGCGGCTCTCCCTTCATTCGTCTGCTGCTGCCGCGGGTAATACGCAAAGCGCACCTCATCGACCCCGTCAATTAAGGAGAGGGAATCATGCCGGGCTGAAAATCCCAGGAAGTTCACCACCACAATGTTATCTTCTCCTTGAGTGATTTCGCCAAACACCGCCTGGGACAAGCCCAGATCATCGGGCAGGCGGCTTTCATTAATCATCAGTGCCTTGCCGCGCTTCTCCCTGGAGTCTGTCACAAAGTACTCCAGCAATCGCAATCCAGCAGCGTTGCGCGATTGACAAGAGAAATTAGATGCGAAACGCATGCCGCCCGCTGTTCCCTGGAACAGCAAAACCTCCACAGGGCCATCATTCATTTTCTGCTGTGAATAGTAAGGCACTATGGAACCTAGCTGGCGGCTCAACAATTCATACACGGCTTGAGTGGAACGGGAGCGCTCCAGTGCCACATCGCCCTTGGCCCAGGCATTCGTGCCCACTCGAAATCCGAAATGGAGGGCTAACGTAAGAAGTCCCATCAATGTCATGCTGACAAGAAGCTCGATGAGAGTGAAACCTGTTTTTTTGTTTCTTGCCCGGTTCAATGCTGTCAACCTCCGAACAGGTCGTGTTATTTTGCAGTCGTCTCCTCGACAGGAGACCAGGCCAGCGTTTCCAGCGTGTAACTATTCTGTCGATTCAGACTCGGCCACATCACCGACAAGCGGATCCGCAGGACCTGGAAAGGAGGTGGGGTCTGTGCGCTGTCCCGCGTGTCATAGGGATCAATCCGGGCTTGCCACTGGTATCTTTCGTCGAAATTCCCGGAGAGCGGCTGATCGGCCTTGCCCTGGTTTGCATTGAGCACCAATTCATTCAGTTTCATCTGGCCGTATCGAACAACCTTCTCCCTCTCTTCGATCCGGTTCACGTTTCTGAGGGAAGTTGTCATCAGGCTGAACGCAGTGGTAAATACAATTCCCAGAACGGAGATTGCCACCAAGACTTCCATCAAGCTGAAACCATCACCGGGGCCAGCTATAGTCCCGTCCCTTTTCTTCTCCGTACGCTTCATCGCTCCGTATCCCTAACCTAAGGCTTGTTCGATGGCTCCTCTTCGATCTTAGGAGAACTGATCATAGAGCTTTGGGTGATCCGCATCTGCCGGCCGTGGTCATTGGCAATCATGACCTGGATGTTTTCCCCCAACCCGTTTGGGGCATAGTAATAGACGCGCTCCATAGAGTCGGGTCCATTCTCTTCCCCGAGGAGAGCAACGCTTCGAAACACAACCCCTTCCGGCAGGGACAATGATCGCTGGTAGTTCAGGTCCTCGCTGGACAATTTGATCTCGCCTCTCTGCATGTCGAACTGCAAATAATAGGTCTGCTGCTCTCTCAGAGCTTTAGAACGAGCCAACCGAATAGCAGCGGCGATTTCACGGGAAGCAGTTCGAAGCCGAAGCGTGGCCATCCCACGGCCAATGGAAGGATAAGCTACGGCGGATAGCACCCCCAACAACACCATGACGATCAGCAGTTCTAAAAGAGTGAAACCGAGAGCGGGTACCAGGGACCAGGTGTCAGGTGTCAGGTGCCAGGATTTCGGTTCTTGATTCTGGCCCCTTGACGGGCCGGACAGAAAACCCACCGGCAACCGTTCCTGTCTCTTCCTCTCTCGGTTTCCCTGGAACTCGCCTCTCATCTTGCCTTCGCTCCTGTCCACTGACACCTGACACCTAGCACCTGACACCTGCTTTTCTCACTTCCAGCTATAAATATCCGCGTTTTCTCCCTCCCCGCCTTCTCTGCCGTCTGCCCCGAAGGAGATAATATCGGGCTCATCCCCATGTTCCCCGGGGAATTTGTAAGCGTAAGGGGTTCCCCAGGGATCCATTGGAATTTCCCTGGGTAGATACGGACCTTCCCAATTCTTGGTGCTGGTGGGGTGGACTCTCAAAGCTTCGAGCCCTTCATCCGTGTTGGGGAATGTTCCTGTGTCCAGTTTGTAGGCGCCTAGAGCAGTCTGAAAATTCGCAATCTGAGCTTTGGTGGCTGTAATCTTACTTTTGGCTACATTCTTGAAGAGTCGGGGTGCCACCAGGGCTCCCAGCAGGCCAATGATTACCATCACGACCAGGAGTTCGATTAGTGTGAACCCTTTCGAGGAGTCCCGAACCGGCTGGATTGGGATCCCGAGTGTTCGACGTTGCCCGGGTTTCTTCTCGGGAATCGAAGCACTCCCTTGCTCTAATGATTTCAGATCAGGAAATCTGAGGTTTGTCTCCATCGCCTTCTCTCCTTTATCAGCGCAAAGCAGGGCCAACAGCTCTTCAGGCCCAGTCTGGCTAGAAAGGTACATCATTAATGCTGGTGATAGCTAGTAGCATCGAGACCACGATGACCCCCACGATGACCCCCATCACCACGATCATGAGAGGCTCGAAGAGGGCGATCATATTCTTGATCGCGGACCGGACTTCTTTGTCGTAAATCTTGGCCAATTCCAACAGCATGGTATCCAGTCGACCGGTCTCTTCTCCCACCTGGATAAGATGAATGGCCAGCGGGGGAAAAATCCCGCTCTTTTCCATTGGGCGGGCCACCCCTTCTCCCTTCTTTACTCCCTCGGCGATATCCGTTAACGACTTGGCGATCTGGACATTGCCACTGATCTCTCTGACGATGTTGAGGGACTGGATGAGGGGGACGGAGTTGTGAACCAGTGTTCCCAGGGTTCTGGAAATACGAGCCACTTCGATCTTGCGAAGCACCTCGCCCACCAGGATCAATTTCAAACGAAAGCCATCCCACCACCACTGCCCCTTCTCCGTGGCCAGCAGGCGGGAGATCGCAACGGCCCCCGCTCCGATTCCCAGAAGAAGCGCCCACCAGTAAGACTTGGAAAAATTGCTGACGTCAAGCAGGACCTGTGTAGGTAAAGGCAACGACTGCCCAGCCTCCTGAAAAACCTGGGCAAATTTGGGGATCACGAAGTTCAACAGGATGGCGATGGAGGCCACTCCCACTGAAGCCAGCAGCACCGGGTAAATGAGAGAGGAAACCAGGTAGCTCTTCAGCTCGTCGGCAGATTGCTGGAACTCCAACAACCGGTCCAGGACTGCAGGCAATGAGCCCCCCACCTCTCCAGCTCGCACCATATTGACATAGAGGCGTGAAAAAGTTTCCGGGTGAGCAGCCAGGCTTTCGGCGAAGGACTTTCCTGACTTGATTCCCTGCAGGACATCCTGGACGAGGGACTGGACGGCGAGCTTTTCGGAAAGTTGCTTGCAGATGGCCAGACTGCGGTCCAAAGGGAGCCCTGCATTGACCAGGGTCGAGAGTTCCTGGGTAAACAGCAGCACATCCTTGGAGCTGACCTTGCGCAAACTCCAGCGGAGGTGAAGGCGGAACGCCCGTCCGGACTGACGGCTCCCGATCTGGACGGGAACAAAGCCCATCTCCTGGAGTTTCAGCGCCACGGCCCGATCATCAGGACCTTCCAGGCTGCCGTCAATCAAGTTTCCTGCCTTCCCCACGGCTTTGTAAAAAAAGGTTGCCATTGATTATCTGTCAGTGGTCACGAGTCTGTCTATCGAATGTCCGACTAACCTGAAGACGGCCCACAACAGGCCGGGTAACAGTTTCTTAGTTCTCCTGAGTCACCCGCACGACTTCCTCCAGTGTCGTGGTCCCGCTCAAAACCTTTTCGAATCCATCTTCCCGCAGAGTCCTCATGCCCCGGCTCCTTGCATAGTTGGCAATGATGTTGGAGGATTCCTTGGAAACCACCATCCGGCGAATCTCATCATCCGGGATCATCAGCTCGAAAATTCCCTTCCGGGATTCATATCCAGTGTGCCCGCACGTCTCACACCCTTCCCCCCTGTAAAGCGTGACCGATTGAGCACCGTTCCAGGGGAAGTTGATCGCTCGCAGATATTCAAGATCCGCAGCATACTCCACCCGGCAACGCGCACAGATGATTCGGACCAGCCGCTGGGCCAGCACTCCGATCAAGCAAGAGGCGAGCAGGTAGTTCTCCACTCCCATGTCTACCAGACGAGTGATGGCACTGGGGGCATCATTGGTGTGAAGCGTACTGAAGACCAGATGGCCGGTCAGGGCGGAGCGAATGGCGATCTCGGCCGTCTCCAGATCGCGGATTTCCCCGACCATGATAACGTCCGGGTCCTGCCGTACAATATGGCGCAGTCCAGCCGCAAAAGTCAGGCCAATCTGGGTGTTGACATGAATCTGGTTGATGCCGTCCATCTGGTACTCGACGGGGTCCTCGATGGTGATGATTTTCTTGTCGGGTAGATTGATTCGACGCATCGCGCTGTAGAGTGTGGTGGACTTGCCGCTGCCCGTGGGGCCGGTGACCAGCAGGATGCCGTGCGGCACGGAGGTGAGCCGTTCCATCTCCGCGAGCATCGAGACGGGGAACCCCAGCCTTTGCAGGTCGAACACACTGGTATCACTCTTGTCCAGGATCCTCATGACTACGCTTTCACCGTATAGGGTGGGCAATGTGGAGACGCGAAGGTCGATTTCCTTTCCCAGGACTTTGATCTTGATGCGTCCGTCCTGGGGCAACCGGCGCTCGGCGATATTCAGCTTTGCCATCAATTTGACGCGCGAAATAATGGCGGCTTTCATCTGGATGGGCGGTGACTCCACATTGTAAAGGATTCCGTCGACGCGGTAGCGGATGCGGAATTCCTTTTCGAACGGCTCAATGTGAATATCGCTGGCCCGCCGCTCCACGGCCCGGGAGATCGTCAGGTTCACCAGCCGAATGACCGGAACCTCCGAAGCCATGTCCCGGAGATGTTCTATGTCTTCGCTCCCTTCCGCAGAATCGCTTCCCAGTCCCTCTAGTCCTTCAGTTCGAATGACTCCGACGCCGGCCGACCCGTAGAACCGTTCCAGCGCCTCCTCGATCTCGCCCTCGAGTCCGAGACGGACTCGCACCTCGTATCCCGTGAACAACCGCAGGGATTCCAGGGTGTCAGTATCCGACGGATCCGACATCACCACGGTCAAGACATTTCCTGCCAGATCGAGAGGCAGCACCTTAAACTGTTTCAGAAATTTTGCGGAGATCTTCTCCAGATCCAGCGGGGCTGGCGGGTACTCAAAAGCAAGGAGTAGGGGAGCCTGATGTTGATCGCTAAGCGTCACGATGAGGTCGCGCTCCGCCAGATACCCCAGGTCCACCAGTATCCTGCCGATCTTGTCTTTGCGCTCGCGCTGCAGAGCCAGCCCATTCTGCAATTCGGCAGCACCAATCAAATTGCGCTCAATCAGCATCTGCCCGAGTAGCTTGCGGCTCACTTCTTACACCTCACTTCAGAATAGTTCCCATGCGCGGGTGGCGGAGACGTCGCGTTTTCAGCGATGTCTGCGGCACCGCGGAGAAGAACGGCAGAGGTAGCCACGATTGATTCGCTTCTTGAATCAATCGTGGGCTTTTCAAAAGGTCATAAGTGCCCACGGTTACTGCCCAAAGCGCAGTAACCGTGGCTACCAAAACTCGATTTTCATAGAAGATTACATCTCCGGATTTTTCAGAATTGTACCGTCTCCATCTTCTTGGAGAACCCGGAGAATGTCAGCCTGCTCTCACGATAATCGTTGACGAAGGACCGCTTCACTCTCATGATCACCTGGGTGGGGATCGAGCGGTTGGGTCCTACATCGATAGGCAGAAGATAGACGACAATGGTCAAATAATCCTGGGGCTTGAGCTGGCCCAGGGCCGAACCGTGCTCCCCAATAACCTTGACTAGGTTTTGCTTGATCGATTCCAGCCGCGCTAACAGTTGTTGGTAAGCATCATCCAGTTCTTGTTGAGAATGAGGCCTCATGTTGAAAGGACTGAGAAACCTAATCTGGTACAGATTGACTTCCAGGCTGAATACGACACCGTACTCCGGGAGCAAGACACCCCGGGTGGATCCGAGCAGTGGCATAAACCCCTGAACCGTCTGCTTCACTGTTGTGTCCACCACTCCTTGAAATACGGCCAAATCTCGCTTGATTGCCGCAAAATCCATTCCTTCGATAGATGACGGCGGTTCATTTCCCTGGGCCAGGGAGACCCCCCCCATGAACCCAAGGCTGAGGACTATTAACGGAAGTATCATGCCTTCTTTCAGTCGCATCACTGTTACCTCGATTCAGACCTCATTGCATCTCTGATCATTGAGAGACACGGGAGGGAGCATTCATCTTGAGAACCATGTCCCGCGCCAGGGTTTCCACGTAAGACTGGTTACTGAGGGTCTCCCGGTACACGATATTTTGGGTGCTCTCCAGAACCCGGAGTTCATTGGCGATCCGCCGCAAATCTGCGGTGCGCCGGGCGTCCATCTGCACGGAAGCCTGCTCCAAGCGAGCTTCCTGGTTCTTCTCGAGTTCGAGAACAGCCTGGTTGATCAGGTTCTGAATTTCTTGACGGGTGAATAGTGCCGGAAGCGAAGAAGGCGCTTGAGCCCCCCCATCCACCTGGGCCGAGGGAAGTCCAACCGTCCGTCCAAACGAAACGGCCACTCCGTTCCTGCCCACCGTGAGATGGGTTTGAAGAAGCGCCAGGCTGACAAAGCAAAGAATGAGCCCAGCCGTCACGGTTAACGTTGCCAAGCCAAGCCGCGCCAGGCCCGACCGTTCCCATAGCCCCCAGAATCCCGGGACTGAAGGCTGGGTGAATTCGAAAACCAGATTCTGAGGAATGGACTCTTCCGGCCACCCCTGTTCAATCAGGTTTCGGGTTCGGGAGAGACCGGCCAACTCCCGGCGGCAATCAGCACATGATTGGAGGTGGTCCTTCAATCCTCCGGCATTAGAGGTTGAAATCTCTTCCCCCAGCAGGTCGGCAAACAAGGCACGAGACTCGTCGCAATTCATAGACTTCCTCTTTCGTCGCGGCTCAATATTTTCCTCAATTGCGTCAAACCCACGTAAAGGCGGGATTTGACCGTACTGACCGGGCAGTCTGCAATCTCAGCGATTTCTGAAAACTTCAGACCTTCGTAAATCTTCAACACAATAGTCTCTCTCTGCTCAAAGGGAAGCTGATCCAGGGCTCGTTCCACAATCAGGCGAAGTTCGCCCTGTTGAAAACCCTGGCCACTGCCGATCCGAACTTGGGGCGTCCCGGCCAACAGATTCTCCAGATCCAGGTCCTCATCGTCGTTTCCCGAGACCTGGGGCCTGGGATGGTTTCGTTCCTGGCGGAAACGGGAAACCGAATAGTTTCGGGCAATCTTAAAGAGCCAGAAGGAGAACTTACTGGCATCTTTCAGTTGTTGGATCTGCTCGTAAGCCCTGGTGAAGCTGTCTTGGCAGATGTCAAGAGCGTCTTCACGGTTCCCCGTCAGGCGGAAGGCATAGTTGAAAAGCTTCTTCTCCCAGCGTGCCACCAGCAGATTGAAGGCTTCGCCCTCCCCCCGCGCGACTCTCTCTACCAACTCTTTATCCGTCAGCCGAACGAGTCCCAAGGGCACTCCTTCTTATTGAATAGACGCAAGAAATGATGAAAAAGTCTAATTCGATGACGCATTGAGGAAAACGTGCGTCAATAGCGTCCAAAAAATGTCGCTTTGCATGGCATCCAACGCACCCTGACCGGTTCACATGGGCTCACTCGGGGGTAAGTTTCGACGGGTTACTCTCCCTTCTGGTCATGCCTATCCCTGGGTTTCCGTTGACTCCCCAGGTAAAGCTGGGAAATGGATAGGAGGAGGACAGCAAACCGGATGGGGAGCAGGACCCCTCGCAACCACCACCCCCCGCCCGATTTGAAGGCCTGAAGCAATAACCGTCCTCGGCCACCGTGAAACAGCGTGCCATCCCGAGCCCTGGCTCTCAGGAGGCGGCTCAAGAACCTCGGACCCAGATAATCGCAGTCCAGGTTTTCGTTAAACACCAGCAGGTGGCGCCAGCCGCAAAGCAATGCGAACAATTTGGGTCGTGCCCTTCCGGCGTCCAGGCACCACAGGACGGCCACGGCATCATAACGGTCGTGGACGATCCGTCGCCTCAGGCGAAGGGCGTAATCCAGCCGGTAGCGTGGAGGAAACACCAGAATCTCTCCGAACAGTCCCGACTTCTCGAATAACCGGAGGTCTCCCAACGTGCAAAGCAGATCGACCCGCGCCGAACAAAAGACCTCCCGGCGTATGACCTCTACCGCTTTTCTGACGTTCTCCTCAGACGACGTTCCAACCACCAGCACCTTTTCAGGCATCCCGATTCTCCACCAATTCCAACAATTGCCGGCCGATCAGTCTCCAGTCATACTCGGCCAGCATCCGGCTGCGGGCATTTGCTCCAATTCGCCTACGTGCTTGCGCATCCTGCAAGAGCCTCACGGTTTCGCCAGCGAACCGTTCCGGGGAATCCGCTGTCCGGCAGATCTCGACAGGGCCCGGACGGAGGCCCTGCAAGGCTAGAGGAGTGGCCACCACGGCCTTTGCCATGGAAAGGGCTTCCAATACCTTGACTCGCATCCCATTGCCGGACCAGATGGGAGCCACAAACACGCCGGCGTTCCAATAGCAGGGTCGGATGTCTTCCACCGGGCCTATTAAGTTAACCGGTCCACAACCTGACAGGCGCCGGGCATCCAGCAATTGGATGTTGCCTCCGACCACATTAAACTCGGTTTGCGGGATGATCTGGCGGACACGAGGGAGGATGTCTTCCGCGAAGCAATAAACGGCGTTCTGGTTGGGCAAATGGCGATAGTTTCCTACGAAAAGGACGCTGGGAGCGGCTGAGGATTCCGGCAGGTTCTCCCCCGGACAAAAATAGTCGCAATCAACACCGATCGGAATGGTCCGCAGATTCCCCGATGGTACAAACTGCCCCAGTGTCTCGCGGTCTTCATCGGTCATGCACACGACACGATGAAATCTCCGGCAAGCCTGAACCTCGTAATTCAGCTGGACCATCCATTCGTACCAGCGTTTCAATTTGATGTACCAGGGCGCAGGAAAGCTAAGATCGGCTCTGGCATTGGCAAATGCGACCTCATGCTCGGTGAGTATCCTATAGACTGCCGGGACGACTGGAACGTGTTGTCCCATTTGGGAATACTCAGCCTGAACGACTTGGAAGCGCTGGCCTGCCAAAGCTTGCCTGACGGCCAGACCCATAGCTTGGGAGGCGTACTCGTCATGTTCACGAGGCTTCGGAACGAGCAGGTGTCGTGGCGATACGGGCTTGCGCAGAATGGTGCGGACACAGATACCCAATTGCGCGAGGGAAGCCAGAGAGTCCTGTTCAAGCTCGCTCTCGATAAAGGAAATCAGCGAAACCGAGTGCTTACTGGCCAGGGCCTTCAAGTTGTGGTACATCCTCGTTCCGCCGCCGTGGACACCCAGCACCGGCAGATGGGCGGCGAGGAAGAGGATATTCAAGGAAGGCATAGGCGCCTACTCGATCAAGCGGACCGAAGAGACAATGATCCCCAACTCCCGGGAATCTTGCCCGATGCCCAGGCGGGCTGGCGAAAAGCTCCCGTTCAGCTTGAAGTGAAACCAGTGGGCTTTTCCGGGCTGAACCCTGATTGGAATTTTCAAAGAGATCTTCTGGGACCTCATCCACCGTTTCCGAAAAATGCGTCTCCCATTCAGGCAGATCTCAAGAGTCAGGTATAGCCGACGGAAATTGCCAAATTCCGGGACGGCTCCCACAATTGCAAGGAAGCTCTCTTCCCCCTGGGGAAAAAGGACCAGGGAGCCTTTCCGGCTCATCCAGCGGAAGCTGCTGCTTGCGTCTTGTTCGACTTCGTACCATCCGTCGCCCAACTGCTCGGAAAAATCAGCACTGGAGAAGTCGATGATGTTTCCACCCTTTCCTACGAGCGGTCTGGAGCTTTCCTCGAAGATGTCGGAATCCCCCCTCGTATACTGTGTCCTCATACGGTAGCGTTTGAGGAGGACTTCGGGGAGCTGAAGCAAGGCGCGCAGGAAGGCCTTGACTTCAAATTTCAAATTGGTTTGCGCCAGCAGATGAGCCTGGATCATCGGCAATAGCAAGGTGTGAGAGGCGAGCCACTTCCAGTCGGTGATGTTCTTCCAGATGAACAAGTACTGGTTCTTGCGGATGGTATTGTCGACGTAGTTATCCCCAAATTTGAGCTTGTTGGTGCCGCGGTGCTTGTGGATCACGACGCTTTTGGGAGCCAACAGGCACTTCCAACCTCTCTTCCAGGCTTGGTAAGAAAGGTCCGTGTCTTCCAGGTAGAAAGGATCATAGAGTGTATCGAGACCCCCAATGGCCAGGAATTTGCGACGATCGAAGGCACAGGATCCACCTCCACCCCAGAAAATGGGGACATACTGCTGGCGTTCATCAGTCGGAGTGATCTGGTCATGGGAGGCTTCCAGAAAACCCATTTTCCAGCGAACCCGAGTCTTGCCGGTTTCCTCCCGTCTCCGGCTCCTGTCTTGAAAAAAGACTTGGCAGGAGACCGCGAACACCTGCCCCTCCCTGAAACCTTCCAGCAGCGGCTGCAGGAATTCACGGTCTACCTGCATATCGTTGTTGAGGAGAACCACAATGTCGTTGCGGGCAGCCTGAACACCGGCGTTATTCCCGCCGGTAAATCGCATGTTTTCGGGCAAGGCCACCACTTTCACCATGGGGAAACGAGAGTGCAGGAATTCCACACTGTCGTCCTGGCTGCCATTGTCCACAACAATAATCTCATCCTCACCCCCATGGGCCTTGACCGCTTCCACCACGGAAGGCAGAAATTCTTCGAGCAAGTGTTTTCCATCCCAGTTTAATACGATCAAACTGGCCCGGCTGAGATCCGGCCTGGCTGGCGTGGAAGTCTGGCGGGTGAGACGCGAAAATGGCCGGTAAACCAGCTCCGAAAACCACAGGCTGGCAGCGATCAGGAAATCCACCGGGATGAGACACAGCACTACACTCCATCTCACCCATAATCGCGGGTTTATGATTTTCGACAGAATCTTGCTCGACATTAATCGGATTGTTGCGGTCTCGTCCTCAAGTACTCCTCGAGGGCGGCGTCCCAAAGCTTCAGGTCATCCATGCCGAGTTGCTGCAATCTGGCGTTGGCCAATACAGAGTATGAAGGTCGCCGGGCGGCTGACTTATACTCCCCAGTGGTCGTCGGAGATAGATTGGCACGAATTCCCTGCAACTCGAAGATTCTTTGGGCAAATTCAAACCAGGAGCACTCCCCGTTGGAAGTGATGTGGTAGAGGCCGTAGCACGGGGTCTCGATCAGTTCGACGACCTTGCGGGCCAGTTCCCGCGTGCTGGTTGGCGTAAGACGCTGATCCCCCACTACCCGAATTGCCTCGCCGCTCTGGGCCTTCTTCAGCATGAGCTCCACAAAGTTGCCGCCTTTGCCGCTGCTGCCAGCATGCCCGTATAGACCGCAAGTTCGGATCACCAAGTTCCTCGGACAGAGGTAACCGACCATTTTTTCCCCGGCCAGCTTGGAGACACCGTATGCATTGACTGGGTTGGGGACATCCTGCTCCGTGTAAGGTTGCCGGTTGCCGCCATCAAAGACGTAATCAGTGCTGAAGTGCACGAGTACTGCATCCATTTCACCAGCCGCCAAGGCCAGATTTCGTACCCCGAAAGCGTTTACTTCAAAGGCACTCATAACCTCGGTTTCGCAAACATCGACCCGGTGGAATGCGCTGGTGTTAATGACGATCTGGGGCTGGTGTTGCCGAACAGTCTCCTGTACCTGTTCGAACCGGGTGACATCCAAGGTCTGGTGGGTGGCCCTGATCAATTCGTGACCGGACAAAGCCCCGGCCAAATCGGAACCCAGTTGCCCGTGGGCGCCAATCAGCAGGATCCGTTTTCTCAAGAGTCTCCTCCCTGGGCGCGCCTGAGAGAATTCACCACTGCCGGCTGGAAACCGGGCCTCGGAACCGTGTCGAACACGGAACCCGTGTAGTGGATGATCTTGTCAGCTTCTTCGAGCAATTTCATCCAGGCGATGTTGTAATAACGAGGGTTGTCGAAATCCGTATATCGATACCGCCGGATGCTCTCCACCATATCGGTCACAGCCTCCTCAACCGACACGGCCGGTTTGAAATCCAGCACGCGCTCGATCTTTTTTCCTGAAACCCGGTAGCTGCGTACACCGTGATACCGATAATCGGGACGCAATTCGGCGTGGACGTCTACCCCCTTCAAAGCCTCCAAAACCCGAAGCGCGAGTTCAGAGATCCGGAAGTTCCCGTGAACGACATTGAAGATCTGTCCTTTGATTCTGTCTTCATCGGTTTCCAGGCAGGTAATATAGGCGCGGGCTGCGTCTCGAACATCCACCAGAGGGCGCCACATTTCACCCCCGTAGTGAATCGTGAGAAAGCCCCTGGAGAGGGCATCCTTGAGGAACGTGTTGGCAACCAGATCATAGCGCATTCGGGGTGAGAATCCGTAAATGGTTCCTTTGCGCAAGATGACGGGGGCAAAATCATTGTCCGCCATCGAGAGCAGAATTCGTTCAGCCTGGTACTTCGAACTGGAGTAGGCTGCTTTGGGGTTAACCGGGGATTCCTCGTCCAGGAGCACGTCTTTCTCTTCGTTTCCAATACCGACATCATAAATGGAACAGGATGAGGCAAAAATGAAACGCCGAATTCCGCGCTTCTTGCACAGCTTGGCCAGCGACTCGGTCGCCAGGGTCTTCATCTCATAATTGGCCTTGGGGTTGTATTCCGCTGTCGGGTCATTCGACAATCCGCTGAGGTTAATGACGGCGTCGGCACCGTCCAGCACAGAGGCATCCATGTTTCGGACATCTCCCACCACCAACTTTATCCGCTCCAAGACTTCCCGGATCCCCTGGTCGCCATAATATAGCCGGTCGAAAACCTTCACTGCATAGCCCCGTTCCAGCAGTTCCCGGATTAGCACTGAACCCACGTATCCTGCACCACCCAATACTAAGATCATGTGACCTCTCCTTCTTTGGGATTCCTAAATTTTGGGGACTAAATGCAATGCCTTTGAAAAGCGGTAGAGCCTCGCTTGCCTGATGCTCTCGAGCTGCTCGTTCAGACGCAACGCCCAGGCTGTTCGCTCTTCGAAGTCACCCTACAGTTTGAGAATCTGCTGGTCCTTCGCGGTGTTCTCCTCCGAGAGCCGCTTTGCCCAAGCCGTTCTTTCGTCCAGTTCGTTGAGTGACTGCCGAAACGATGCTGCCGTTTCGTCGTATTCCTTTTGGAGTTCCAGGATCCTGGATTCCCGCTCCCGGAGGGTTTCATCCAGTTGCAGGCACCAGTGGGTCTGCTGATCATATTCGTTTTGGAGCTTGAGTACCTTGCGGTCCCGTTCCTTCACCTGACTCTCGAGCTTCTCGATGCGTTGCTCCTTTTCCCTTAACAGATTTCCAGTGGAGGAAAGATAGACCAGGCTTCCCGAGGATAACGGTCCCGAGGCTTCTTTCGAACAGACGGCCACAAAGAAATTAGAGGTTGCCTGCATTTCCTCATCCTGGGTCGCGAACTTTGAAACCACTTTCAGCGGCAATCGGGCCCCCCCCACGAAAATCGAGGAGATGTGGTTTTGATAAAAGACCTCCACCTGGGGGAAGTAGGACCCCAGGAAGCTCCGGAACTCCTGGAAATCGAATTCCCGAGTGTGATAAGGGTTCACCAGTTGGCGTTCCTCGGTGTAGAATACCCGGTTAGGAGTGGAAACGACCAGCATCCCGTCCGGTTTCAGAAGCCGGCACGCTTCTTCCACCAGGTTCTCCTGCCGGGCCAGATGTTCGATTACCTCAAAACAAACCACCACATCGAAACGGCTGGAAGCCAAACCTGTCTGTGCGGCGTCCGACACTAGATAATACAAGTTAGGGGCGGAAAAGTTCTCACGGGAATACTGGACCGCTTCCGGCGACACATCGAGTCCAACGACCCGGGAGGCGTCTCCGGCGATAAGAGACGACCCATAGCCCGACCCGCAACCCAGGTCCAAAACCTCCCGGCCGGAAACAAATTGCCGGACAAATAAGTAACGGGCCAGGTGTTCGTTGAACAGGTCAGGCTCAACCTCTCCTGGAACCACTCGCTCTCCGGTAAACTCCACGTGTTTCCTTTCGGCTATTCAGTCCCCACATACTTTAGTTCCACTTGGCAATCAAACTTCAGGTACCCGTAAACCAGGCTGCGTTTCTTCACGGTGAGGAGCTTGGCGTTTTCAATCCAATCACAAATGACGTACTCTTCGTGAGTCCCGTTGGCGACAGCAATGGTAAAGTAGTAATTCCCCGGCTGCAACAAGGGGAGCTGCAGATGAAAATCCACAGTAAACGTCTGGCCGGCTGAAGCCGCAGGCAGTTCAATCCCTTCAGACGAACTGTTGGCACCCGAGATATCTTCTCCCAACCGATTTCTCAGGATGTAGCCGAAAATGGGACTGTTGAGTTCCTCATTGAACCGGACGGATATCCTGACAGTCAAAGGTTCGCCATGGTACAGGTTATCTGCCTGCTTTTCATGCCGGTTCAGCAACTGAATCCCGAGGATCTCGGCCTTCCCGTTCCCCCAGCGGTGATCGACGTTGGGGAGCGATCGAACCACCAGGCTGGAGCCACTTGTTGCAGAGACACTGGATCCTGCGGGGCCACCCCGCTCTGCCAGCGCCTCCGACGCGCAGGGATCGCGTCGCATGGTCATGGCCGCCAGATATCGGGCCACCACACTATCGGGATCCCCCATCTCCATCATCTTGCCATGCTCCAGCCAGAGCGCTTCGTCACACAAGTTCTTGACGGCTGCGGTGTCATGCGAAACAAACAGGATCGTCTTTCCAGATTCTTTCATCTGACGGATTTTGCGCATACAGCGCTGCTGGAAGTAAACATCTCCGACTGACAACGATTCATCCACCAGCAGGATTTCCGGATCGACATTAATGGAAACCGCAAACGCCAGCCGGACATACATGCCACTCGAATATGTCTTTACCGGCTGATCGACGAAACTACCGATTTCTGCAAATCGCTCTATATCCGGGAGCTTGGAACGTATCTCTTGATCCGATAGCCCCAGGATAGCACCATTCAGAAAGACATTCTCCCGGCCGGTGAATTCCGGGTTGAAACCAGCTCCCAGTTCCAGTAAAGCTGCCACTCTACCACTCAAGGCGACTCGGCCTTCGGTGGCTTTCAGGGTTCCGGCAATGATCTGCAGGAGCGTACTCTTGCCTGACCCGTTTTCCCCGATGATGCCGAAGGTAGAACCCCGTTTCACCCGGAAGCTGACACCTTGGAGCGCCCAGAAATCCTGGTGCAATTTCCTTCGTCGCAGCACCAATTCCTTCAGTCGGTCAGACGGCTTGGCATAGATCCGGTAGTTCTTCGACAGGTTCTCGACGACAACAGCATCCATCACAGCACATCAGCAAAGGATCTCTTGGTGTACCGGAAGAACAGGCCGCCGGCCGCAAACACCAAAAGCGATGTCACATAAAGAAACACTAGCCCATTGAGGGTGGGCCACTCCAAACTTAAGAAGCACTTTCGATAAGCGCTTACCACCTCCGCAATCGGGTTGATGCGCATGATAAACGACCACTTCTGGAGACGCTTTTCATCGAACATGATTGGGGTGAACCAGAACCAGAAAGTCAAAACAACCGTGACAATTTGAGCGGTATCGCGAAGGAATACCTGAACGCTGGAGACGAACCAACTGAGACCTAGACTAAACAACAGGAGGGCAAAGAGGTAGACAGGCGCTAACAGGAAGAAGAAACTGACCTTTTGGAGATAGAAAACCACGATGGCCAAGAAAATCCCCAGGCCGATTAAATGGTTCACCAGGTTCGCAATCAATACCGATAGCGGTAAGATCTCCGCCGGGAAGAGGGTCTTCGTTATAAGGTTGGCATGGTCGACAATTACGTTACTGGAACGAGACAGGGTCTCCTGGAAGACCAGCCAGGGCAGAATGCTGCAGAATAGATAGATGGCAAAACTGCTGGTTCCGGCTTGGGGGCCCAGCGGTTGTTTCAGAACTATCGAGAATACAAAGGTATAACTCACCAGCAAAACGAGGGGGTGGATGACCGACCAGAAAAAGCCCATGGCGGAGCCGACATAGCGGCTCCTTAGGTCACGAATGACCATGTGTTTAATCAAACCACGATGTTGGCGGAGCCTGCGCAGAAGATTGACTGGCAAAGCCAGGAGATCAACCAGGGACATTGTCTATTCACCGGGGCTTGAGGCCCGGTTCTCCCGAAGTCACAATCGAAAAAGGAATTGGACAAACAATCTCTTTTGGTGCAGAAATCGGCGTAAACGCCTCTTACGTACCTCGGCTGATGTGGTCCAGCGCTGCCTGGCTCTCCCGGGCATTCAGCAAACTAGCGAGTATACGGGGTTGCGGGCAGGGGTGTCAACACTTTAGCCGCTCCCCGCTCCTCGAATTCTTGCCTAACTCTTTGAAAATAATCGGTCTCCAACAATGCAGAACAAGGCTAGGCAGTCTTGAGCCAGGGGATGGAGGTTCTTTCGGCGGAGTCCTGGAGAGGAGCGATGCCCCCCCGGCCTGATCCATCTGTGTCGGCATGCACACCTAGGTCACCTGGAACAACGATTTTTGATATGCTCTATGAAGATCACGACTGCCAGCAGCCCCATCCTCTTTGAAAGTTGGAGGTGAACTTTGAAGAGTTTGATTTTATATTCTAGTCAAAATCTGTGAAGGGGAGAGCCGCGCAGTGTCGAGGTGAGATAGAACGTCGGCTGAGATATACCCTAGCCACCACTTATTCTCGTCCGGGATGGCACGCCAATCCGGAGAGCGCTGGACTCCAATGATCCTTCGTTCCAGGTTGTTCTTCAGCTTGCTGATTGGATTTGCGGCTCTGGCCGTCCTGGCGGGTCTAGCCCTTCATGAACCGCAGTTGGTGGGGCTAGCAGGAATTCTTAGTCAATCAGGAACCCCCAATCCAAGAAACATCGAGAAGCTTCGTCTGCTCCCGCCCACCCTGCTGCTAGCCGGAGCTCAAGCCGTCCTTCTGGCACTCCTGGAAATCATTTGCCGCCAGCCCATTTCCCGGGTAGTCTTGGCTCTCTTTGTAAGCCTATCGGGAAAACATCGGGCTGCATTTCTGTTCGGTGTGGGCTATTTAGTGATTGCTGTTCTCACGTTGGATTTTGGCTCAATGAGCCTGGTTAAACGATTTTCCGTGAATACCGGTCTCGGCAACCAGGCTATTGTCGCCAAGGATTATGGGAAGGACTATGTCCTGGTAAGAACCCTGCAGCAGAAAACCCCGGAGACAGCCCATATATTCATTCGAACGCGGAACGACATCCAGTACCTTCTCAATTATGATCTTTACCCGCGGCGTTTTTACTTTTACCCGGAAGCAGAGACCGAAATTGGCAATATCCCCCCAGAGTGGTGGGACCGCCACCGGATCGACTGGGTACTGGACATTGATGATCAGGATCCTTCCCGGTTCATTCTCATGGAACGAAGCGTGAGGCCCTTTGTCTCTGAATGAAGGGTGGTGCAGCTAAATTGAGTAATCCTTGCAAGGACGATGCATGCTGATCCTGCTGGAGCTTTTGTTCGCCATCACCGTGGTTCTCGCCATCGGGATTCTCTTGGTCCGCTTGCTTCTAGGCAGGATTTCCAGAGACAGTTGGGCAGAGGTGCTGGGTTACTCCTTCGGTGCTGGCCTCGGCCTGGTTTGCCTCTTGTCTTTTTGTCTCGCCGTTTGGCGGATTCCGCTGAGCAAACTCAATATCCTCTTGTTGGAGGCCGCGTTGCTGCTCTTTCTCGCTGCAGCCAACTGGCTGTTTCGCCCTCCATTGAGGTGGCCTAGCATTAATTCCCGGAGTGCGGTGCGGCTGAATGGGTTTGAATGGCTCTGCCTGGGAGTTGCTGCTTACTCGACGCTCCTCGTTCTTGTAGACACCTTCAGCCAACCCCTTCTGGCTTTTGACTCGCGGTCTATCTGGGGGATGAAAGCTAAAGTCTTCTATTCCCAGGGAGGCCTTTACGGGGAAGATTTCTTCGACCCGGCACGTCTCCATGCACATCAGCAGTACCCGCTTTTGGTGCCTCTTTCCGAGAGCCTACTGTATCATCACCTGGGTCGACTGGATGACCGATGGGGGAAGGCCTTTTTCCCATGTTTCTTCCTGGCGATGATCCTCGTAATTTACGGAGGGCTTCGGCGGTTCTTTTCTCGAGGATATTCCCTGGCAGGGGTGGTCTTATTCTCCGGTCTTCCGGTCTTCGTTATTTTTCCCCACGGTAGTGCCTCCAGCGGTTACGCGGATTTCCCGCTAGCCTACTTTATTACGGCCTTTGCCATGGTGCTCTTCGGTTGGGTCCATTCTGGGAAACGCGCGGATCTATCGATGGCTAGCCTCTTCGGTGCTTTTGCATTGTTCACCAAGAACGAAGGGACCGCCTTGTGGGTCATCGTAGTCGCTTGCTTTGCACTGCTGCTAAGTTTCTCGACAGCTCGGCCCTTCCACAAGATGTTAGACTTGGCGTTGAGCTGTGCTTTGAGCCTGTTACTGTTAATTCCCTGGTTTACCTTGCGTCCCCGCCTGGTCCTGAATGACGAGAATTACCCAGCCATGTTCACCCCTGAAAACATCTCCAATGGAATCGGCCGCCTTCCCTATGTGATCAAGGGCCTTTTCCGGGAAATCCTGCTGAAACCGCATTTGTGGAACGTAGTGGGCTGGATGGTGTTGGCCATCCTGACAGCCATGACTATGAGGTCCTGGAGGATGAGGCATTCGGTCTTTTTCATCATCCCTTCTCTCTACAGTGGGTTGCTAGTATTGATGTTCTTGGTGACACCCTGGCGGGTGGAAGATCTGATCCCGATCTCCCTGACTCGATTGCTGATGCACACTGCTCCTCTAATGCTGATCTGGATTCTCTTCCAAGCTGCGGCCCTGGAGCTTGTTCCGGCGGAATGGACTGGGTTCAGTGGATATTCAAGGGCAATGCGGGATCCGCAAGGCAATGGTGAAAGATTTGGATAGTGAGTACTGGACGCAGGTGCCTTCCAAAAAGGGTCAGGGGTATCTATCAGAAGGTTGTGAGCCCCAAACCGGCCCTCAACCAGCGGCCTGGCATGTCAACGCCCTGGATCTCCTGATAAACCGAATTGGTTAAGTTCGATCCCTCCACATAGGCGCTCATCCGTCCAAATCGTCGGCTGAGCCGGCAATCCAGGACCCAATAATCCTTGCCATCGATGCGGAATCTGTAACTGAGTTTGGGCCCGAGGCTGAAGGCTTTCGGCAAAGACAAGCTGGCAAAGCCGACAGTGGAATGGCGCGCATAGTCGAGCACATACTTGGAGAGGTAGGAGACCGGGCCGGGGTCCACGGCCAGGTAAGTGTACTGCAGTTCGACCCTCCCGGACGGGATCAAGTGCTGAACACCTATTTCCACGCCCTGAGTATTCACCTTTCTCAGGTTCGTCGTGTGCCATTTTTCTCGAACGTCCTGCCGGACCCAGTCAATCACATCTTTCTCGTCTCGCGCAAACCAGGTGAGCGTGGCCATCCAGCTCGAATGGAAGAGCCAGTCCGCACCAGCTTCCACGCCCCAGGCTTGTTCCGGCTTCAGCATGGCACTAGCTTGATGGTTGGGGTCATGATAATAGAGTTCGGTGAAGCTGGGAATGCGAAAGGCGTGCCCGGTTGAAGTGCGGACCTTGACGGTGGATCTTACCCACCAACTTCCGCTGAGCGAAGGGCTAAGCGAATTCCCGAAGTTCGAGTAGGCGTCGAGACGGACGCCGGGCGCAATCACGGCTCGAGTCCCCAGCTTTTTTTGCAGTTCTCCCAGAAA
>JBGPHY010000013.1:0-23335 GCA_041484625.1 Terriglobia bacterium
GAAAGAGGGCTGTGGGATGAAACTGAAGGAATTCCATGTCCGAGAGTAAAGCCCCGGCCCGATGAGCCATGGCAATTCCATCGCCTGTGGCCAAGTCAGGATTGGTTGTCTCGGAATAAACCTGGCCGGCCCCTCCGGTTGCCAGGATGGTACTGCGTGCCAGCACGGTCTTCACTTCTCGACTCTGGTCTTCGAGGAAATTGGCCCCCCGGACCTGTCCGTCTTCCAGCACCAGATCCAGGCAGAAACAATGGGGTCGGAAATTGATCCTGGGATTGAAGTAGGCTTTCTTCAAAAGGACCCGGAGTATTTCACGCCCCGTAGAGTCGCCTCTGGCGTGCAGCACCCGGGAACGGCTGTGTGCGGCCTCCCTTGAAAAACTCAGGCGACTGTCCTGCTTATCAAAGGCCGTCCCCCACTCGATCAATTCCTGGATGTACTTGATGCCTTCCTCGACCAGCACTTTAACGGCCTCGGGGAAGCACAACCCGTCTCCCGCCCGCAATGTGTCTTCATAGTGCAAGCTGACTTCGTCTTCATCACTGAGGGCCACGGCAATCCCGCCCTGGGCATAACCCGTATTCGACTCGTCCGGGAGGTCTTTGGTCAGGACTATCACGTCGCCGAACCGGCCTAACTCCACTGCTGCTCTCAGGCCAGCGATCCCACTGCCTATGATCAGAAAGTCCGTTCTGATGATGTCCGGCTTGTCACCCATCAAAAAGCCCACGACCCGATTGCGGAAAGATGGTAAAGGGAAATCTCAGAGCAGAGCCACCCTCAAGCCTGCTCCATGATTCTATGAAATCTTAATGTACTTCTCGCAACATCACAAGATCAATGCTGAATCCAACGAGTGTGTTTCAGTCAAGAGGGAGGATGTTTCCAGGGGAAACAGGCAAGATATGTTATATTGGTTGGCCGTAAAGAAAAGCCCCGTTCCCTTCTGGAGATTCCCAGCTACGGTGATGAAAAATCTCTACGTCGCTTTGCAGAATCGGAGTTACCAAATTCGAATCGGGAATGGCGTCCTCCAGCAGGCCGGCCAACTCCTGAAGCACTCCCACCACGGAAGAAGTCTGGTTGTCCTCTCCAATTCCAAAGTCATGTCGCTCCATGGTGACCAATTGCTGCGATCCCTTGAACAGGCCCGCTTTTCCGTCCAGTCCATTCTGGTCCCCGATGGCGAACGCTTCAAGAACCTCTGCACCGTGGAGTCCATTTACCGAAGGCTCGTGCGGCTGAAGGCCGATCGACGGACTCTGTTGATTGCTTTCGGAGGAGGAGTCATCGGGGATATGGCAGGGTTCGTAGCCGCTACCTACTTGCGTGGAGTCCCCTTTGTGCAGATTCCCACGACTCTGCTGGGGCAGATTGACAGCGCCATTGGAGGAAAGACCGGAGTGAATCTGGATGAGGGAAAGAACTTGGTCGGGGCCTTCTATCAGCCCGAACTGGTATTGTCTGACCCGCTTTTATTGCTCACGCTGCCTCGCAGGGAATTTCTTTCAGGCATTTACGAGGCCCTCAAGTACGGAATCATCTGGGATGCCGGGCTTTTCCGCCTGATCAGCCGAAAGCACCAGCGGTTTCCACAGGAAGACCAGAAAAGCCTGGAACGAGTGATCACAGCCTGTGCAGCCATCAAAGCAGAAGTCGTTTCAAAAGACGAGCGGGAAAGCGAACTTCGAATGGTCTTGAACTTCGGTCATACCATTGGCCACGCCTTGGAGGCTGCTACCGGATATCGGAGGTTTACCCATGGAGAGGCCGTGGGACACGGAATGATCATGGCTACCCACCTGGCAGCCCGATTGAACAAGATGGATCCCGAAGAGGGCCGCCTGGTCCAGAAAGTTATTGCCTCCGTCTCCTGCTTGCCTTCCGTTCGGGACCTGGAAACCCGCCGTTTGTTGCGCCATCTCCAATCCGACAAGAAGGTCCTGAATCGTCAAATCCGTTTTGTCATTCCCCGGAGCATCGGCACCACCGAGATTCTTTCCGACACGCCGGTCGAACTCTTGAAAGATGTCATCTCTGCTTACATTCGACGGGGGCCGGACGTTTTCCCATGCTGAGCCCGAAGGCCGCACAGATTCGGGACATGTTCTCAGCCATAGCGCATCGCTATGATTTCCTCAATCATTTCCTCTCTCTCAATATCGACAAGCTCTGGAGAAAGAAGGCGGTTGATCTGCTGCGGGGTTCACTCCGGGTACCTTTCCCTCTGTGCCTGGACCTCTGTTGTGGGACCGGCGATTTGAGCCTGGAGATGTCCTGCATTCCAGCAGCCACCATTGTGGGCTGTGACTTCAGCCATCCCATGCTGCATCTGCAAAAGGAAAAACTCCGCAAGCGAATGGCCTTAGGCAGGATCCTGACGGTCGAGGCAGATGCACTGCATCTCCCTTTCCGCTCCAGGACATTTGACGGGGTTGCCATCGCTTTTGGTTTGAGGAACCTTGACGACCCCTGCCTCGGGCTCGCTGAAATGTATCGAGTCCTGAAACCTGGAGGAGCCTTGGTCGTGCTCGAGTTCTCCAAGCTTTCCAATCCCATGTTGAACCACCTGTTCCGCTACTACTTTTTCAGGATTCTTCCGCGCATCGGAAGATTCGTTTCCCATCATGACACGGCCTATACATACCTTCCAGACTCGGTCCGTCGATTCCCGGATCAGGAGGAATTGATGAGAGAATTCAGGAAATGCGGATTTCAGAAGGCGGGTTACAGGAACCTCACCTCCGGGGTTGCGGCCCTCCACTTTGGAACCAAGGCCACTGTACCCTAGGCCTGGCCAGCTATCTCCAGCCCCGAGTGCGCTCGTCCCAGGTGTACACCTTCATGCGTCCGGCCAGGTTGAAGCTGACAGCTGAGACATCGTTTGAGTCGTTCTTCAGATAGATACAGCCTAATCCATTTTGCAGTTTTCCGCGGGCGTTGAACACCAGCCGGTCATCGCTGAAGCTGATAGGATCGGTAACTGTTCCAGAGGGGCTGGCCGGAGGACCCAGCAAGCCGGCTCCGCTGAAGGCCACACGACGCGGCAAGGTGTAGGCACCCATCAAATGTTCCTCAGGTTCACGGCTTCCGTTCCCGTTGAGGTCCTCGAAAAGCTCATAGTATCTCGCAGATGCGTAAAAGGAGACGGTTACCGCTGTACCATGGGAAATGGCGGTGTAGCGCGCAAACTCGAGGTTCGAGGTGAGCGTCTGAGTGGCTGTATCCAATTGGTAGGCCTCCCAGAACCTCCCGGCCTGCGGCATCATTAAGGCGGCCAGCACGAAGAGAATTGCCACCCCGACGAGCAACTCCAGGAGGCTGAACCCTTGGTCAGGTTTTCGATCTGGAACGAACATTTCAGGCTGCGGGGAAACCGCGAGAGTGGCCCAAGGAATATGTTGACTTTATCACCTCTTGCATTATCATGTCATCCAGCTTTTTCTCTCCGGTTCCCTGGGATCATTGCTTGTTGGAGGAAGTGCAATGGGCCGGGTATCCCCTTATCGCCCTAGTGGCAATTCCGGTTTTACTCTGGTTGAGCTCTTGCTGGCCAATGTGATCCTGATGATAGGCCTCCTGTCCGCCGCAGCCATGGTGCTGTACTCACTTTCATCACGCTATGTGACCAAGGTCGAAGGTGCGGCACTTCAGTTCTCCCAGCAAAAAATGGAACAACTGAAGTCTCTTCCGATCGATGATCCTCAGTTGGCCGGTCCTGGAAACTCCCTTGGCGCCGACCTTAAAATCGACTTTTCGGCGGCTGCCTCTCCTCAGTATTCTTCGACCAACGAGTTATTACTGAACTCCGATAGGAATACCAGTGTTCAGTTTGAAACTCGATGGAACATCACCGCGACTGGGAACCAAAAGCTGATTACGGTTGCCACCCGCATGCCCTCGGGGACCGCGTCTCGCCTCGAGCCGGTCAATCTCAGGGTGTTGAAGGGGTACTAGCATCCCGCCGGATTTGACCACGGGTCCCTGGACCCTTTCTGGAGCATGGGCGATGAGACATTCAGATTCCGGAATTTCCTTGATCGAGTTGCTGCTGGTACTGGCGATCCTGACCATATTAATGGGGGCTTTGCTCCGGTCTATGGACGAGAGCCAAACCATAGCGACCATTTCACGAGACGAAAATGAAATGCGGCAGAACCTCCAGGACGCCCTTTTCCTCCTGTCCAGTGAGATCAAGATGAGCGGTTTTCCGCCGGAGAGCTTCTATGACCGCGAATACCTGCAATCTCCCTCGTCCTTTAAGAACCTGGTGGCTTCTGGACTCCTTCAAGCCACCCCCCAAGACATCAGATTCCAAGGAGATATCAACAACGACGGAGAAGTGGAATACGTCCACTACTACTTGAGCGGAACGGTTCCGCCGTTCACGCTGAACCGTTTTGGTGGAAAGCTCAACCGGATAGACGGCAGCTTGCCATCCGGCTCTCCTCAGAAACTGTCAGAATTCGTGCAACATTTCCAACTGAAATACTACAACAAGAACGGAGCTGAGACCTCAGCACTCCAGGAGGTTCTCCTGGTTGAAGTCCACCTCACCATGAGAACCCGACGTGTGGATCCCCTGACTCGCGTTTACAGGACAGCCTCGCAGTCGGTTCGTGTAAGGCCGATGAATCTATGAACACCATCATGAATAATTTTGTGAGAGCAATCCATACCCTCGGGAGAGAAGCAAGATCACGTGAAAAAGACGGGGCGCAAGTCGCCGGCTTGGGCTGTCCATTTTCAGGAGACGATTCAACAACTCATATGGTTGACGGATCTTCCGGTGTGGCGCTGATTACCGCACTGATTGCGCTGTCTGTCGTCACCTTGATTGGCCTCACCCTGGTTTTTGTTAGCACAACGGACGCACTCATCGAACGTAACAACCGGGCACGGGTGTCCCAAGCATATTCGGCCGAGTCCGGGTGCGAAGAAGCCAGGTCTCGAATGTCCTCTATTTTGAATGAACCGTCAACTCCGTTGGCTTCTCCTTCCCAATGGGTCTACATCGTGTCGTCTCCCGCGGTGAATCCGACCGCCGGCAGTAGAAGTTCCAATCCTTACTTCGACGCGGAATACCGCACCCCTTGTTCAGCTGCCCTGCTCCTCTCCAGGCTCACCCGGCCTGGGTTTTCCTGGGTCCGGATCCAGTCGAAGACAGAGAGGTGGGCCCACTACAATCTGGACGATTCGGGTTCTTACCTGAGCCACACGAACACCAATGCGGATGTCCCGGTTTTCTTCGGGTTCAGCAAATTGTTGAGTAACTCTAAGGCAACCCAATATGTCAATTCTGGAACTCGTCCGGCCGTCTATGCCGGAACACCGGTGTATCAACTCACGGTCTTGGTCCGGGATGGCGAAGGTTTCCGTTACACCACTCTGGCTGACATTTCCGAGGTCCCCATACCGCCACTGCGCGCCGCCTTGTATTCCAGAGACGCGATCTGGATCGGAAGCGCCAACGTGCAGATCAGCGGCGAAGATGAGGGCGGAACTGGATCCACCCTGGATGCACTGGAGTCCCAGAATGCGATCACAGGCGACTTCGCGGGCATCCATGAAGCCCCGAATTCGGTCCGCCCTGCTTCCTCGTTTGCCTACGATGCAGAAGCCATTATCAAGATGCTAAGGCCGCCTGTCTCGCGTGAAATCGAGAAGGTGGCCCCCGGTATTTCTAGAGGTTCTGACGGGACTTATGTGGCCAATGACATCACCCTGGGAGAGCTGCCCGGCGAGGCAGATCTTTCCCAGGCGATTTACGTCGAAGGGTCTTTGAACCTTTCGAACTCAAAGGGCCAGGGCATTCTGGCCGTCAATGGAGATCTCAATATTACCGGACCCTTTGTTTATTACGGTCTGATTATTGCCAGGGGAAAGGTCAGCTTTAACGGCGGAACACTCCCCGGCATTGATATCCATGGTGGAGTGCTGGCCAGTTCGCCGGATGGAAACCAGAATTCTATTCTATCGGGAAATACCAGGGTTTCTTACCACGCAGGGTATATCCGAGAACAATTCGCTGCTCTGGGCTTCTTTCGACTGGCCTACCGGGACAACTTCTGAGACCCAGAGGTCAGTGGCGAGGGAAAGTGAAGTACCACTGGAGGATTTGGTTCCCCCAAAGTGCCGCAATGATGGAAGCTGCCCCTAAGAACGTTCCAAAGGGAAGTTCGTATCGACTGCCCTTGCCACTCGCCTTGATATAGACAATCCCGATCACTGCTCCCAAGAAAGAGCCCAGCATAATGGTAAATAGGGCAAGCTTAATTCCCAGGAATGCACCCACCATCCCCATGAGCTTGATATCTCCGAAGCCAAGCCCTTCGATTTTTCTCACGCGAAAATAAACTTCCGCCACGAGCCAAAGGAAGGCACCACACAACAGGGCTCCGATCAGCGAATCGAAAAGAGAATAAAGGCGCGGTTGAGAGAAAGCGACCTCGAAATAGTCCATCACCCACCGGGCTGTTCCATCTCTTAAAGGAGAGATCACGCTCGAAACCAACCCGACCGCAATCCCCGGAAGAGTGATGATATTGGGCAGGACTCGTTCCTGCAGATCGATAATGCTCAGCACGATAATGGCGGCGAAAAATACCCAGAGTACCCCTGTTCTGGGCTCTAATCCCAAACGGGCAAATGTTAGGCTGAAGACCGTGGCAGTCAACAATTCCACCACCGGATACTGCCAGGAAATCCTCCCTCCGCAATTCCGGCACTTTCCGCGCAGAAGCAAATAGCTGAGCAACGGAATGTTGTCATAAACCCGGATGGGGGATCCACAATGGGGGCAATGGGAACTCGGAAACACGACGGATTCCCCGCGAGGAATTCGACAGATACAAACATTCAGAAAACTACCAATGGTTAGTCCCAACACGAAGACGAACAGAGTCAGCATGGTCATGGTTCACTGATCGATCTCAAGTTCCCAGGAGATTAGTATAAACATTGAACGTCTGGGACACCATTCGTGCCGCATTGAATTCGCTATGCACTCGCTGATAGGCGCGCTCAACCATCTCGTTCAGGCCATCCGGCTTCCGCAATATCTGTAGTACTTGCTCGGCTAGAGATAAGGGCTCTCCGGGAGGGACCAGGAAACCGGTTTCCCCCTGAACCACCAGCTCTGGTATGCCTCCGGTTCGGCTGGCACAAACCGGGATTCGATAGGCCATAGCCAACAGGAGGACCGAGCCGAGCCCTTCCACCAGCGACGGATAGACAAACAGATCCAGGGCTGGAAACACCTTGCCCAGGTCACAGTCGGCCCTCTGCAGGAGCACCTTATCCTGGAGGCCAAGACTCCGAGCCAAGTCAGAAAGTCGGCTCCGCAGCGGCCCGTCGCCCAGGAGGAGCAGCCGGATTCCCGGCTGTTGATCCGCGATTGCCCGGAACGCACGGATCAAAACTTCGTGTCCTTTTTCCCGCGTAAACTGACCGACTGTCCCTATCAACAGTTCACCGTCTGCAAGTTCGAAATGCCTTCTGGCCGACCGCTTTTCTTCCGGACCAGGAGTAACCGGCAGAAGCAGGCCATCGTGAATCACCTGAACCTTGCCGGGGACGATCCCCTGTTGGACCAGCAGTTCCTGAATGTGCCGGGAAACGGCGATGATTCGGTCGGGAAATTTCTGGTATTTGAGCCTCCAAAGCGGATTTGTATTAAGCGGAAAAGCGACACGTCTTGAAGCTACCAGATGGAAGTAGCAGCCAGCCGCTCTGAGTAACACCGCCATCCCGAGCGTGCGGGAATCGTGAGCATGGATTACCTGGGGCCGGGTTTTGCGGATCACCCCGAGTAACCCGAAGAGTGAAAAAGGACCCCATTCCGAATGAAATGGAAGTGCTATTACCGGGAGCCCCAGAGGCTGGAGACGTTTTGACAGCGGGCTACCAGCCCGGACAATTAAATGCTGCTCAACCGGAAAGGACTTTAACCCTTCGGCCAGGTAAAGCACCTGTTGCTGCCCACCTCGCCAATCTGCACCTGAGTCCAAGTGGAGGACTCTCATAGCTCCAGTCCAATAACCTCGGTTTATTTCTGGCTTCCGCTCGATCCCCCCGAGGACCGTCGCATCTCCCAGAGTTTTGCCTGCTTGAGGAAGTTGTAATACGAGGCCAGAACCGCAATGATTACACCTTGGCGGCCGTCGAGAAATCCGGCCCTCAAGACATAGGCCCTCACAAAAGCCGACAAGGGAGAGCCCAGCAGGCCCCGGATCGACGGATCACTGCCTTCCTCGAACATGGACTGTGCAGCCAGGGTAGTGTACTGGTCCAGCCGTTGAAGGTGCTCGGCAATTGAGTCGCACGTGTAGTGGAGTAAATCGGCCTCAATGCGTGACACTCTGCCATTGACCACTACACTTTCGTGAACGAATTTCCCTTCCCAGCGGGCCTTGGATTTGTGGAAAAGCCGTACTTTATAATCCGGATACCAACCCGAATGCCGGATCCAACGGCCCAGGTAGTGAGCCCTCCGGGGGAAGGCATAAGCATCCACCTGGACAGAGGCCTGTTTCAAGTCGAGCAGTCTTGCCCGTAACTCGCGGCTCAGACACTCATCAGCGTCGAGGCTCAAGATCCAGTCGTGGGAGGCTTGGGAAGTGGCGAAGTTTTTCTGGTCCGCGAAATTGGTAAACAGTCGGCGGAAAACCTTTGCTCCCGACGCCTCTCCGACCTCATATGTCCGATCCTGGCTTCCAGAGTCCACCAGAATGACCTCTTCGACCACCTCCTGGAGCGAACGGATGCACCGCTCCAGTTGTCTTTCTTCGTTGAGGGCGATGATGGTAGCGGAGATTTTCATCAGGTGCGAAAGGACAAAAAAAGGCCGTCTCAATTTTACTGAGACGGCCTAGAACTTAGCACAAAGCCTTGCAAAAAGCATCCGGACCGCCTGGCGGCCGATCAACGCTTCACTTTCCGCTTGCACTGAAAGTGGCGGCTGCTGCTGACTTCCTGGCACTCATCGAGGAAGTATCCCCTGCCAGGGCATCCACAATGGAAACATTGTTCTCTTCCAAAGTCTTTCCCATGGACTTGTCGAGATCCTGCTTGGCCTTGGTGAAATCCACCAGCGCTCGCAGTTCGTTGGACTGGGCCACGGCTAGATTTCTCTGTTCCTCCAGGACAAAGCGGATGGTGGAGGTACCCAACTGGAATTTCTTTTGCTCCGCCACCAGGTTCTTTTCCGCCAGCCCGCGGGCAGTGGCGCTGGCCTCAATGCGGGCCCGATTCATCTCCAGCACTGTATACGAATTGCGGACCTGCAGAGCAACCTGCTGTTCCTGAGCTTTCAGGTTACTCTCGGCGCGACGCTTGGCCACGCTGGCATAAGCATAGTCCGACCGGGCCGCCCGGTTCGAGATGGGGATTTGCACTGTCACCTGGGCTCCGTAGGTGGGAAACTGTGCGTTGCCCACCTGTCTCAGAGCATCTGTCCATCCATTCTGAGATATGATCCCTCCGGTAATAGGCAGCCCTGACACAGGATCAAACGTGTATTCCCGGAGCGTTCCTTCCAGTCCGCCTGCTCCCCAGGAGACGCCTACGTTAATACTGGGCAGCAATTGATTCTTAAAGTACTTCACGTCGATTTCGCCATTCTCAATCTGTTTTCGCGCCTGCTTGAGCTCCGGCCGGGCCTCGATGGCATAAGCCACCGCCTGAGGAAGATCGAAATCTTTCAAGGCGGTCGGCGGCAAGGTGGGATCCACTGGTTCGACGCGGGCCAGGACCTGTCCCGGATCGCCGTACTGCGAGATCAACTTCTTCATCTGGTCTTCAAGTTGTTGAAGAGTGTATTCAGCTCGAATGAGGTCTTCCTTGCGATTGGCAATTTCAGATTCGGACTTGACCACCTCAATGGGAGCCAATGTTCCAATCTCGACCTGACGCTTGTTGTCTTCGTTGGTCTTCTTGGCTAAGTCCAGCGACCGTTGTTTCACCTTGATGTCTTCTCTCGAGAATACGATTTCCCAATAAAGGTTCTGAACCTGATTGACCATTTCGATGACCCGCTGTGCGAACAGGTAGTCGGAAATCTGCTTGTTGTTCCTGGCGATCCGGATGGGTCGATTATTGGCAAGCAGTCCGAAGTTCTTCAAGAGAGGCTGAACCAGGCTGACGCGGAGGTTGGTCGTAAAGTAAGGATTCACATTGTTACGACTGCTGTTCGTGGAGGCCCGACCATTGTCAAATTCCACCTGGAACTGCGTCCCGGTCTGAAACAGTTGGCTATAGTTGAAATTCCATTGCTGACCCAGATTGTTAATGAAATTGGACCCTGTCACGAAGGCACTGGGCTGAGGGTTCTTGCTCTGTTGAACGCCAAATGTGGCTGTAAGTTGGGGGTCAAAAATCCGGTAGGCACTCTCGATGTTATAGTTAGCCAGATTTGGATCGTAGCGGTCCACAACAACGTCGAGGTTATTCTCCAGGACAAGTCGAATGGCGTCCGCCTGACTCAGCCTGAGCTTCCCGTCCTTGGTGAGAGCGTTTAGGTAGTCTGACACAGTCCTGGTCTTTTCCGCATAGGGAGGACGCCCGATGTTGTTGTTGAACCATCCAGGCAACGGAAAGATGGATTGGGCAAAAGTCTGCTTGGCCATAAAAACACAGCCCAGGAGGAACATCAGCCACCACAGAATCAACTGTAGTTTCTTCAGGTTTCGAGATTCAGGCATCAAAGGCTCCCTTTATTCAGTTTTGATATTCATTCCACGCGACATGCGACAAATCATCACTCAGAAGGTGTGAAAAATTTCGCAATTCCGGAAAAACGCCGTGTGAGGGCACACGGCCTACAATGAATCCAAAGGCATTACCTCGGGGTTGTAGGCCGGGTCCCCGACCCGGCGGAATTTTTTCACACCTTCCCACTCATTACGAAACTTGGGAGCACTTGGTTCCAATTTTTCTCCTGCAGCCGGCAGTACTCCCGAGGCGAATTGTCTCCTCCAGCAGACAAGAAGCATATAATGTGCCAGAGCCATTAGAAGGGTGTCAAATTGATTTATCCCCTCTTGAATGCTAAGATGCCTGGCGCAGATCGAATCTATCTTCTTGTAATATAGGGAGATTTGGAAAAAAAGGCTAGCGTCGGAGCAATGGATATTCCGCCCAGATCCATTATCCTGCATGGGCCGATGACGCAGGTACTGAACGGTAATGGGAAGTGCTTGTCCGATTGCGGACAGGGGAAGGGGCCACCAAATGGCGAGTCTCCCCGACTACATGTATGGATGAAACCCATGAACACATGCCCCATTGAGGCAATATTCGAAGAAACCCAAGCGCTGTTGAGCGGCCATTTCCTGTTAACTTCCGGCCTGCACAGCGAAAAGTACCTGCAATGCGCACGGGTCCTGCAATGGCCGAGACATGCTGAATCTTGCGCAAGGCTCCTGGCGGAGCAGTGGGCTGGCCGTAAACCTGACCTGGTGGTATCACCCGCCATAGGGGGGATTGTCATCGGCCAGGAGGTCGCCCGAGCCCTGAATTGCCGGGCAATTTTCGTCGAACGCGAAGCCCGCATCTTGTGCCTGAGGCGAGGGTTTGAGATCAAGCCTGGGGAGAAGGCACTGGTTGTTGAGGATGTCATCACTACGGGTGGCTCGACGAGGGAGACCATGGAGGTGGTTCGGTCCTGCCAGGGTATCGTACTGGGGGCAGTTTCAATTGTTGACCGAAGCGGCGGCGGGGCCTCTCTGGGTGTGGGTTACCACAGCTTATGGACCCTCTCGATTCTGACCTATCGATCCGAGGACTGCCCACTTTGTCGATCCGGTTCAATACCGGTGAAACCTGGAAGCCGGAGATAGTTCCCGGGTGTCAGGCGGAAGTCCCAGTGGCCAACTAGAGACAACGAATCTTGGACTTTGGACCATGGACTTCCCCAATGCTGAGTCAACCTTTCTCGTTGCTGGACAGTGAGCCATGAGTGCGATTCTGGAAACCGGTCTCTCCCGCAAGCCAGAGCCACCTCGAAATCTGAAGCTTGTACTGCAGTACGATGGCACCGACTTCCATGGATGGCAGATCCAACCCAAGCTCCCCACGGTCCAGGGACTAGTGACCAACTGCCTCAACAAAATAACAGGGGAACATGTTCAGGTACATGGCTCGGGGCGCACGGATGCGGGAGTGCATGCCCTGGGCCAAGTCTGCAACTTTCTGACACATTCCTCCATTCCTGTTTCCAATCTCCAGAAGGCACTGAATTCCCTTTTTCCTCCATCAGTTCGCGTTTTGGAGGTCGGCGAAGTCCCTATGGTCTTCCATTCCCGCCGCGACGCGGTCGGGAAGCACTACCGCTATCGGATCTTGACTTCCCGGTGGTGTTCGCCCTTTGCTTTCCGATTTGTGCACCATTGTCCGCAGGCGATTGACTTTGAAACCCTGAGCGCAGCGGCCGGTTTGATTGTCGGAGAACACGATTTCACCTCCTTTTGTGATGCCGACTCCGAGGCGGGATCAAAGGTTCGGCGCGTGACTTCCTCCTTTTTTGTGTTTGACAGCAAACGGGATCTAATAGAATATACGGTTTGCGCGAATGGCTTCCTTCACCATATGGTTCGGAATCTCGTGGGTACTTTTATGGAAGTGGGAAAAGGGAGACGTGCTCTGTCGAGCGTGGAGGCCATTCTTAATGTCAGAAATCGATCGGCTGCAGGACCAACTGCCCCAGCCAAAGGCCTGTTTCTAGTCTCGGTTTGCTATTAGGAGCGAGGAAAACCCCCTCCCGCCGACTCCATTCTATGCCAGCACCCACTCAAGAAATACTGGCGAATTTCGAACGACACGTGTCCAGGGGATCCGTTGAGGAGAAGCTCTTGTTGCAGATTGATTTCCAGAGGATCCCCCGACACGTTGCCATCATCATGGACGGCAACGGCCGGTGGGCCCAGAAACGCCGCCTCCCAAGAGTAGCAGGTCACCGGGCGGGAATTGATTCCGTTCGAGAGACAGTGGAGACCGCTTCGCGCCTGAATCTTCCAGTCTTGACGCTCTATGCATTCTCTGTTGAGAACTGGAAACGGCCCGCCAGCGAGGTCTCCACGCTGATGATGCTCCTCAAAGAATTCCTCAACAAGGAACTCAAGGCCCTCATCCACAACAACGTCCGATTCCAGACTCTGGGTCGCATTTCTGAGCTGGACCCTTCCATTCAGCAGGATCTAGCCCGGGCCCAGGAGCAGACGGCCCATAACAGCGGGTTGCGGTTCAACGTGGCTTTGAATTACGGGGGCCGAGCGGAGTTGGTCGATGCTTTCCGGCTGCTTCTCAATCAGGGCCTTACAGGACAATTGCGGGTCGATGAACTGAGCGAAAAAGCAGTTTCCGATTGCCTCTACACGGCTGGCATGCCGGATCCCGACCTCCTAATCCGGACCAGCGGCGAACTTCGAATCAGCAATTTCCTGCTGTGGCAAATTGCCTATGCCGAGATCTGGGTGACTGAAACGCTCTGGCCGGATTTCCGAATGAAGGATTTCTTTGAAGCCCTGATCGCCTACCAGAATCGTGACCGACGGTACGGAGGTCTTTCCAATCGATGAAGCGGATCCTGACGGCGCTGGTTTCAGTCCCCGTCCTTATCTTCATCATCGGGTCCAAGAATCCCATTTATTTTGACTTGTGCGTGGTGCTGGCAACTACACTGGCCCTGGAGGAATATTTCTCCCTGACCGTGAAATCAGGGTTTTTGGCGTATCGTTTTTGGGGGCAGGTGCTCGCCTTGCTCCTGCTGCTCGCTTTCTACTTGAGCCCGAATAATCAATCCATCCCCTTCTTACTTCTCTGTCTAGCAGGAGTGCTGTTTCTCGTATTGGGCCTGCGCAAGGGGGGCGAGGTGCGGCAGGTCCTTCCCCGTGCTTCTGTCACGCTGCTGGGCCTGGCTTACATTCCAGCCACGCTTGGGCTGCTGATGGTGGTCCGCTCCGAGGTTGAAGTGGGTGCCCAGGGCAGTCATTGGATTTTTTTCATCCTGCTGGTAGTCTGGCTCGGAGACACGGGGGCCTATTACGCTGGAAGAGCATTGGGAAGGCACAAACTGGCACCGGCAATCAGCCCCAAAAAGACCGTCGAGGGCTCCCTGGGCGGGATTTTGGGCAACAGCGTGGCAGCGTTGCTTGCGCACAAGATCTGTCTGCCAGGACATCCGATTTCTCGCCTGCTAGTGTTGGCCTGGGTTCTGGGTCTGGTCAGCCAAGTGGGGGATCTTGCAGAATCCGCCCTGAAGCGGGGGGCGAGCGTCAAGGATTCCTCAAACCTTCTGCCTGGGCATGGTGGCATGCTGGACCGAATCGACGGGGTCCTATTTGCCGCTCCTGTTCTCTATTTTTATACGAAGTTCTTTCCTATATGAAATCGCTGAGCATCCTGGGGTCGACCGGTTCCATTGGCCGAAGTTGCTTGAAGGTCGTCGAGAAATTCCCCGACCATTTCCGGGTGGTAGGTCTAGCTGCAGGCGACAATATTTCTCTCTTGACGGAGCAGATTAATCGATTTCGCCCCTCAATCGTATCGGTCTCCAAACCGGCGTCGGTGGAGCCCCTTTCACGCCGTCTCGCCCATCTCTATTCTGGCTGCCGCCCGAAGATTGTCTCAGGGACCGAGGGTTTGGATGAGGTGGCGACTCACCCCGAAGCGGAGACGCTGGTCAGTGCAATAGTTGGCGTGGCAGGCTTGCGCCCCACCTATGAGGCCATCCGCATGCGAAAAACCGTAGCGTTGGCCAACAAGGAAATCCTGGTCGTTGCCGGCGACCTGGTGTTGAGGGCAGCCTTAGAAAACCAGGTTGAAATACTCCCCATCGATAGTGAGCATAACGCCATTCACCAGTGCCTGAGGACGGGGCGCAGGGAAGAGGTCAGGCGGATCATTTTGACAGCCTCAGGGGGACCCTTCAGGTGTTGGCCGGTTGAGCAGTTGGAAGAGGTGACTCCCGAACTGGCCTTGCAGCATCCGACCTGGAATATGGGGCATCGGGTGACCATCGATTCGGCTACCCTGATGAATAAAGGATTTGAGGTGCTGGAAGCCAAATGGCTATTCGGCATGCCGGTGGAGCAGATAAGCGTGCTGATTCACCCCCAATCCATCGTCCATTCAATGGTAGAATTCATTGATGGATCGATCCTAGCCCAACTGGGAGTAACGGACATGAGGCATCCCATTCAATACGCCCTAACTTACCCGGAACGGCTGGAAACACCGTTGACTGCATTGGATCTGAGCCAGATGCCCTCTCTCGAGTTCAGCCAACCGGATCTGGCCAAATTCCCTTGCCTGGAGCTGGCGTTCAGGGCGGCTTCCCGACAAGGGAGCCTTCCCTGTGCATTGAATGCCGCCGACGAAATCGCCGTTGAGGCCTTCCTGCACGGGAAGATTCGATTCAGGGAAATCTCCAGGATTGTCAGGCAGGTCATGGACCTGCTTTCCAATCGGGACAACATGAGTAGCATCACGGCGGTGCTGGAATTCGATCGGTTTGTGCGAAAGGAGACACGCCACATCATTGCCAGGGACTATACTCATTAGGGTATACTGGTTGTGTGCAGGGTCAGGTATTAGCTGCTCGCGGCTGAGCCAGGAAGGGCGGTAACTGCTCCAAGGGAGATCATTGGATGCTGGAGTCAATATCCTCGAATGTATTAGGTGTCATCTTCGTATTTGGGACCGTGGTCATTATCCACGAATTCGGACACTTCATTGTAGCCAAGTTGCTGAAAATACGAGTTGAAGTATTTGCCATCGGTTTCGGTCCCCGCTTATTCGGGTTTCGCAAGGGAGATACCGACTACAGGGTTTGCGCCTTTCCGCTAGGCGGATATGTCAAAATGACAGGTGAGACCGCGAGTGAAGAGATCACCGGCAGTATCGAGGAATTCCTCTCCCGCCCCAAATGGCAAAGATTCCTGGTGGCTTTCATGGGGCCGGTGATGAATATTTTCCTGGCAGTATTCGTGCTTGCCGGGCTTTTCTATCATAAATTTGAGGTGCCCGCCTGGTTGGAAGAACCAGTAGTAGTGGGCCTTATTGAAAGTGATTCCCCAGCCGAGAGGGCAGGCATTCTGGCCAGTGATCGGATCGTTGCCGTAGGCCAGAAAAGAAATCCCAACTGGGAAGAGTTCCTGATTGCCGTCACCACCAGTGCAAACCACCCCCTCGACCTGGAAATCCTCCGCCAGGGACAGACGTTTCAGAAAACCGTGACGCCAGAGGAATCAGGCCGCCAGCGCGCCGGAATCCTCGGAGTCTACCCTTTCAATCCAGTGACGCTGGTCGTCAGGAAGGTCATGCGAGGCAAGCCAGCTGCCGAAGCTGGTATTCAGTCAGGAGATAAGATCATCCAGATCGGAGGAGTTGACCTGGAAACGGCTGGCAGAGATTTGCGTGATGTTTTGCAGCGCACCACCAACGAAGTCGTCCCGATTGTCGTACTGCGCAATGGCCGTGAACTATCTCTCAGCGTCAAACCTTATTTCGACAAAGCAACGAACAGTCGCATGATCGGAATTGAGCGCGAGCAATCGGTCAAGACCACTGTTCGACACTTGACGCCGGGACAAGCCTTCTCGGAGTCGGTCAAGCAGAACGTCAAATTTACCGGCCTGATCTTCGAAATCCTCCACAAGCTTTTCAAACGGGAGGTTTCTATCCGAATGATGGAGGGGCCCATTGGGATCGCGCGTCAATCAGGGATGGCCGCCAGGAGCGGCTTCACTGAACTGCTTTTCCTCATGGCCGCTATCAGTTTAAACCTGGGAATCTTTAATCTACTGCCCATCCCCGTACTGGATGGGGGAGTCATTTCCATTATCTTGATCGAGACCATCATTCGCCGAGACCTCAGCCTCAGGCTCCGGGAGCGCATCACCCAGGTTGGATTCGCTATGTTGATCCTGCTGGCCATGGTCGTCACCTACAACGACATTGTCAAGTCCTTGCCGGCATCCCTGGAGAAGTACTTCCCGTGATACCAGGCCCGGGAATCCCTATCCCCCCATCCGTGATTCGGGACTGTTCGTCAAGATCCATCATACGACCTTGGCAAAGGTCCTCCTAGGGACCTTCTAACGGAGTCTTCAGGTCGACCCATTGCGGCCAGGAGACTCTCGGCCGGTAGTTGGATTCGTTATAAGTGGAAGGGCGACGCGGTGCGTAAATCCGATTCCCCGTGAATCCATCGGACTGGGTGTAGATGTAGATCCAGTCAGGGGCCCAGGTGATGATTTCGTCCCGAGGATCACCGGTCAGGTTTTCCACCAGGTAGGCAAGATCCGGGTGCCCGTCATCTGGAAACGCCACTACTCTTCGCCCCCACCCATCCACCATTCCTCCGGTTTTCGGGTCGGTAGACAACAGAATGTACTCTTGTCCATCTCCTTTCCAGTTGACGGGCATAATCGGCGAACCCGCGTGGATGAGTTCAAAGTCCGTAATTTTGCCCCCGCTACACCCACTGAAAATCGAAACCAAGCCAGGTTCCCCCCAGTAATTGATAGTACAAAACTCCAGGCCGGGAATGTCGGGCCGGAATTGGCCGACCGATGGGGTCTGGGCGTGCCCGATGCGGCGATGTTTTAAGATTCGCCCCTGCCGGTCTAGTATGGAATGCTCTGCACCAGTAACAAATCCAGTCGTCCACCATCCAGGTCGCCCAAGCGGAGAGCTCTGGCGGCCCCAAAGCCGGAGGTATAGAGCCGTTTCCACAGAACTGGCCGAGGGTTCTGAGCACGTAGTTTTGCGAGATCTATTTCCTGTTGCCCTTTTTGTTCCAAGTAGGCAGTCTCCTCCGCTCCTGTCGTGCGGACAGAAACCTCGTGGAATCGCACCGGGGAACAAGCCAGCAATCCCACTTTCCCGGACGGATAGCGCTTGTCAGACACCGTGAAGACGGTCTCTCGATTCACGCGGCATGTGATCCGGGATCCGTAAGCCTCGACCCGAAGATGGCAGGTTTGTTCAGCCGGGATAGAGTGTTCCCTGCTCCCCAGGACATGCCAGCCCTCCTCGCGAAAGCCTTTCTCTCCATCACGGTATTGGAGGATAATTTCCCTGCCCTTGCCGAATCCGAAGAAGTAGTAGTAACGCCCATCTTGATATCGGAAAAGCACACCTCGCCAGTCAGCCACATCGGTGCGGCTCAACGGGGTTATTTGGACCTCCACGGAGTAGTTGCTCCATAGGGAATCCCCTGTGCAAATCATCGGATAGGTGAAATCCTTGGTCCAGACAGAGGAGTTGTATCCGAGGTAGTTGAGCGTCCGGTGACCGTCGATCTCCAGGGCCTTCCACTTCTCGGGTCCACGGTTATTGACTATGTTCCACTCATCCGTGAATTTTCGCGGCACATGGTGATATTCCGGAAAACCCGGCCCCGCGAGTTCCCCAAAATTCCCAGGCTCAAGGCGGGAAAAATCGGTGTGGTGATAGAGAAGTGCATTCTCTGTCCAGTTATCCGCAGCTATTACACAGCTCTGCAGAATTCCAAGGCACAGGATTGCGATGCAAGCCTTCATGGACAATACTCCTTTCCCGTCCCGTCTGCTGAATCTTCTTCTCGTCGTCGTGCTGGCCAGCTGGAAGACCAAACACGATTTCGAGAACGCTAATCTATCAAGTTACTCAAATGCAATTTTAAAAGGAAGGAGAATTACTCTTGGAGTCAGAGGTCTTCTGAGTTATGGACAAAGTGCAGTTTCCAGGATCACGTTGACCAGGATTTGTAGATCCAACACATCCAATCTTTCATCCGGGGAATCAGCTTAACTTGAGTGGCGATCCAGGTTTCGTCCACATAGTTCAGGTCCCACAGAGCCCGGGTGGAGCGATTCCTGCGCAACTGCATTGAATTCGAGACATCGTCGCTGAACTCGCCTCCCTGGGGATAGAAATGCAGGCTGAACACGTCGAGGAGCCTTAGTCCGGTGGCGCTTTGGTTTTGTCGGAGTTGGTCGAGCAGCCAAGGGACGTGGTCCCATCCATTGTGCTGGGCACGGTCCGGGAGGTTGGACCAGCCGTGTTGGCTTCCATATTGCTGATCGTATCCGCTGAACAGATATCCGCTCCACCCCCACTCCTCGGGGGCAACAACCAGGGCGGAAGGATCTGTAACCTTGACCCGCTGGGCGTACTCGAGGATCAGGTCACGGAGCCCGTCCATGGTGACTCCAGTTGGGTTGATGTCTCGATGGGTGGAGTGCCAGATGCTGGGCTCATTATCCAGAATGTAGTAGCGCAGCCCACCCTGTACGGCGGATCCCCACCGGGAAAGCAGGTGCTCAATCCAACCAGACTGAAAGGTCGAACTGTTAGGGACATTGGCATCGTTGGGATCGTTTCCAGTCACGGGTTGACCATTCGTCCGGATTCCGTTGCCAGCATCGGGATACCATTGCCAGTCGCTACCACTCTGCGCCCCATACTTGGCAATTGAAAAGCTTGCCAGCTTGCTGCGGTTGGGCCCTAGCTTTGCTACCCACCCAATTATCGGGATGGTGAGCATGGCTTGGGCGCCTGCTGCCCGGGCAGTGTTGATGATGGAATCACCTCGTTCTCCTGGAGTACTGGAGGAATCACCGATGCTTTCGAAGTACCAGTCACTCCCGCGGTTGTCGGCATTCAGCTGCCAATTGTGGCGACTGGCATTGTTACCACCGTAGCGGTTCAGGGGACAATTCAAGTCGGTCAGGGCATTGGAATCGGCGTAAGCCAAACCATAAATTTCCGGATTGATGCTGTGACGCGAGGCATTTGTATCTATCCGGATTGTGACCGCCGGATTTTGGGCAATCCCGGCGGAAGCAGTCAGAAGGAGTGCTATGCATGCAATCACTCTCATACAGGAAAGGATTCGGTAGCCTGGCATGACAATTGGGCCCCTGTGGATTTCAGGCACTACCCCAGCCACAAGAAGCAATTCTGTCTCCACGGAGTGCTGCCTTCGAAGCTGAGTGGAGGGTGGTCAATTCCATTGGCCAGAAGTCGAAGAGGTTAGGAGGCAAAACTCAGAAGATGCGGCACTTTTGGATTCGAGGTCAGCAGTTGAAATCCAGCTCATGCAATTACATGGTTGAAATTGGAGGCAACCATCTGGGGAGTCCTCTCTCGCCCCCGACTCGGCAAAACTGCCTGCGCCTTACATGTGAGCTCCCTGCAGAGAACCCATCCAGGACATCGCCTGCCTTAAAACTTCTGGGAATTGGGCGCCAAGAAGCGCGGATATTGGCAGGAAGACATAGGTGATAATGCGGAAGATAAATTCCCAGTTCCAGCTGATTTGTCCGGGAGTGGTCCCTGACAGGATGCTTAATACCGCATCGCGGTCCATCTGGATAAACGCTATCAGGCTGAGTCCCACAAAGACCAGAATTATCGACCAGTTGTACAAAAGCAACAGGTCTCTCGGTTGAAACGGATAGACAATCACCGAGAGGAGCATCAACAGCAAGCCAACCATAACAAAGTAGAGCAGGTTTTGCAGTTGGGCGAAAACCTGGCAGAGGAAGTAGACGACCCGGCAGACCAGAAAATCTTCTGCCAGGGACCGCCATTCACTTTCCTGAGGCTTCATTCCCAATTTATGGGAATCCGATGAAGCTGTGAGACGCCAGTAAGGCTCTAAGGCTTTATTCAATAACTCGGTGAGCGAGATCAATGCATGCTGGACACTGCGCCGAAGCCGAATCGCTTGGCGCCAGCGTCCGAGGGCCTCGGCTCGCAGGGCTTCGGCCAGGCCCTCTTCCGAACGGCGAACCTGCTGTTCGGTCTCCTTAATTGAAGTGACTAGCCAGTGCTGTAGAGTTGATGAGGCTACTCGATCGGGGGAATTAGCCGCCAGTTCCTGGGAGATCCGAAGCAGTCCTCCGGCCTGGTCTACCGCTATCTCCAGCAATGCCAATCCGGGAGGAGCGCCTGTCATTTCAATCTTGGAGAGGCTGGGGAAACGCTGACGGAACCCGGGGTAAGCGTTTCGCAACGGGTGCCACGACAATCTTCGCAGCAACAAATGGAGCTCTCGCCAGACACAAAGGAACCGCAAGAAAGACAAAGACAAGGCCAGGTACACCACAAAGAATACCACTCCAAACAACGCATCGTACGCTTGGCCTTCCACAGTGTGTACCAGTCTCACCCGGAAAAGACGATAACAGGGGAAACCGAGAAGAAGAATCAGCAAGAGGCTCCCGGGAAGTGTAAATGCGGATGAATTAATGTGCCAGCGGACCCGATCTTCCTGCTCCATGATTCCGGAAAAGGAGGATGAGGTGAAGTTGAGAATAGGCTTGGAACACTCCATAGCTTCCGAGATTCTGAGTCGGCGGGCACAGCACATGGCCCACAATGACCCGGCCATTCCGATGAAGAGCAACGGGAGCAAAGGACACAAACCGCTCAGAATGTCGGAGGACCTCAAGTACGTAGACAGTCCAGCCACCGGATCGACCAGAGAGATTCGAACCCACGAATACGAAAGATGCGAAGAAAAGACAAGGGTAAGGAAAACTCCCAGCAAAAGAATGACTACAGAGCTGGCACTGCTGATCCGAAAGCGGGAGAGACGGAATCCTTCTGCCCGGCCCTTTTTCCATCCCACCGTTGCCCTGACAACCAACACCCGAATCAAGGCTAGACAGGACCCGGCTATCATCACCAGTGCCGCCAAGAGCGCCAGCCTTACCAGAAGCATGACTAGGAACCGGGATGCCGACTGACCCCATCCCAGATGGACTGCGTAAGCCAGAAACCAACTCTGTGGAGGAATACCCTCCCCGGATGTGCCCGTCGTTCTTGAATTGATGCTGGCCACTGATAAGTCCATCATCAGAACTGCTGTCACAATAACCAGGTAAAGAGCAAACAGGCTGGCCATCCCGGCCAGTAAATAAACCCGATACTCATCCCGCTGAGACCTGAACACCAGGTCGCTGAAGTGTCGGGCGATCCGGCTAGTGGGAACAGAAGCCTGGTTCTTGAGCCTGGCCAGGGAGAACGGCCTGAAGAGTGGGAACTGTCGGAGAATCCAGAGGGAAGGGATACAGCAGATGAGCGTGACCAGCAGGATGGCGATCAGTTCAAGCTCTGACCCTGTTTCCTCGGAGAAGAGGAACTTGCTGCCGGCAAGAGAGGTTGGTATGACAACCGGGTAAACATAATCATCCTGGCCCGACGATCTCAGTAGTCTCACCGGCCACAGGTGGTCCCGGCCCACCACCGTGACCCAGAGTGCCGGGCGGGTTTCCCGAGTCGAGGGGAGGTTGTTCTCAAATGGCGGCCCGTATTCCAGCATTTCTCCTGAACGCCCCAGCAAAGCCAGAGTCGCATTGTAGACTCCCTGGGAGGAATGATTCGGGAATTGCAGGCGTCCTCTGTCGCCGCCAAACGGATAACTCCAAAGCTGGTTCAGACTGAACAACGGGTATGGAGTTACCACCAGCATTCCCCGCAAATCCAGGTTGGCGTCCGGATGCAGGTAGAGCACATCGGAACTGAATGTGAAGAGTACCGCGTTGGAACAGTGTTCCCGGATCTCGTGGGCCAGGAAGATCCGATCCCTCACATCGGTAGCCAACAGGCCGACGTAACGGATCCCTTCCCGGGAAATTGTGGAAAGTACATCGGCCAGCACCAGTTCCACCGATGCCGTATCTAACTTGGAGATGACCGGGACAACGTCCTTCGGTTCGCCACTCTCTTCCAGGGGAATTGGCATATAAGGCGTCCAACCCCCCCCCAGGGGGTGGGAGTATCTCGCCGGACGGGCTTAACCTTTTCCGAGGCGCTGCGAAGCTGGGAGATGTGCAGGGGGAAGGTCAGCCATAGAGGTCCGGCCTGTGCTCGGTTCCGTCCATATGCTGTGTTGCCTTCGGCCAGCATGGCAATTCTGCGGTGGTCGATTTCAGGTTCCAACCCCTCCAGGAAACTCATGAAGGAACTCAGTGAGATCCTATCCGGGATGACGGTGGAATAGAAAGTCGCCTGGCCCCCACCCCGGCCTATCTTGAAATGAGATCCTTTGTCAATGGCAGTGGCGCTGCCTGAGACTATTTGAAACTCGAGGGATTCGGGTTCTCCCATCTGTCGGAACCAGGTCCTGAGTGTGAAATCCAGCGATTCCGCCGATCCTGAGAAAGACGGGCTCAGCAACCGGACATTCCACCGGGAGATCGTCCTGCCGTCCTTCATGAGGTCCCGCCGTGGCTCTTCTTTCCGCCTCGAGTGCCATCCGCTGAGTCGAGCGACCTGGTCCAGGGCATAGTTGAGCGCAGGTTTGTGATTTCCGCTGGTGGGCGTCTCCCCCACCAGGAATACC
>JBGPHY010000014.1:0-23130 GCA_041484625.1 Terriglobia bacterium
GCTGCTCGAGAGGCCACTGCTGTGCGTCTGCTCGAACAACCAGGCAATCGAGAAACTCAAGCCACCTACCAGGTTCTTCCACCGGCAATTCTCAGGCCGTGGCCCTTCGTCTGTAGCGGCTTTCCCCGCGATAGAACCCGGGCCTTATAGTGGGCTCTCCCCTCACCCCGAAGTCCAGGCAGAGCGGGCAGTGGCCCTCTGGAAGGTCCTGCATTCTGAAGTTGATCTCCTGTTCTGTCCATTGGAGTCCCTGCGGGGTCGACTTCCGGACATTGAAACGGAATTCTCCAAGGTTCCCCGGCTCCAAGTCGGAGTGGAAATCGATCCAGAAGATCTGAGCCGCTTTCTGATCCGGGCCGGCTACATTCAGGAAGAGCCGGTCACGACCGTTGGCTCCTTTTCCTTGCGTGGCGGTATCTTCGACCTTTTCTCTCCCGACACTGAGAATCCGGTCAGGTTGGAGTTTTTTGGCGACCAAATCGATTCCATGCGGGAATTCTCTGTCAAATCTCAGCGATCCATCGGCCCGGTCCAGAAAATCTCTCTCATTCCCATGAGGGAACTTCTGATGGATGCCGAGGCACTCCGCGAGTGGGCTGATTTGGCCCCTCTCCGCTGGGATCCCGGGAGTTTCGAAGAGTTTTTCTGCACGCAGGTCATCCAGGCGCGCAATGGTGAGTCCTTCCAAGGCTTCGAATCTCTGGCACCGCTCCTTGTGCGTTGCGATCAAACCTTGCTTGATTTAGCCAGAGACTTCACGCTGGTCCTGGATGAGCCCGCTGGATTAAAGAAGTGCGCCGACGAGTGGGAGGTGAAGTGCACTCGGGAGTATGAAGCCAGTCTTGATCGTAGACGTCCCGCATTGAATCCGGCGGAACTCTTTTCGAGCCTGGAGGACATCGAGACTGCGATGCGTAACCGTCAGCTCGTGGCGTTTGACCAGCTCGGAGTGGAGACCTCCCGATGGGGCCCCCTGATCTCGCTCCGCACGGCTCCCGTCAGAAAATACCATGGGGACATCAAGAATCTGTCACGGGACGTGGCCAAACTCTCCGCCCAATCAGCCGCCATCATTTTCGTTCAGTCCGCGGTCGGCAAAGCCGAGCGCCTTTCAGACATCTTTAAAGAGTACGACTTGCCGGCTATTGCAGATTGGGGACATGAATCTGCCCAGAATGGACAAACCGAGGATCGTACATACGTGAATACTACAGTGATAGTGGGTGAAGTTTCTGAAGGATTTCACAGTGGGTTCTGTGATGTCTATGTTTATGGTGAAAATGATATTTACGATGAGAGTGAACTGTTGTCTCACCCCTCCAGGAGCCGGCAGAAAAGTACATCTTTCATTTCCGATTTCCGCGAGCTGAAGCCTCATGATTACGTCGTACACGTTGACCACGGGATTGGGCAGTTCCAGGGCATTCGAGATATCCTGACCGAAGGAGTCAGTCGGGAATTCATGGTCTTGAACTACTACGGCGATGCGAAATTATATGTCCCGCTGGAGCGGCTCGATCTCATCCAGAAGCACAGCAGCGGCGAGAATGCCCGCCTGCAACTGGACAAACTGGGAGGAAGCACTTGGGCCAAGACCAAGACCCGGATACGAAAGTCGATGCGGGATATGGCCGAAGAACTCCTGAGGCTTTATGCCGAGCGGCGAATCACCAAGGGATTTCCTTTTTCAGCACAGGGACATTGGCACCAGGAATTCGAAGAGGCTTTTGAGTATACTGAAACGTCAGACCAGCTTGGGGCCATTGGGGACGTCATCCGGGACATGGAAGCCGAGCTGCCTATGGATCGCCTGCTTTGCGGAGATGTTGGGTTCGGGAAGACCGAAGTGGCGATGCGTGCGGCCTTTAAGGCCTGTTTTGACGGGAAGCAAGTGGCAGTGTTGGCTCCGACAACTGTCCTGGTTTACCAGCACTACCTACGATTTAAGCAAAGATTTATGGCGTTTCCCATGAACGTCGAGATGTTGAGCCGATTCCGTGCTCGCAGGGAGCAACTGCAGATCGTTGAACAGCTCGCTGGAGGCAAGGTCGATATCATCATCGGGACCCACCGTTTGCTGTCGAAAGACGTCCAATTCCGCGACCTCGGTCTGTTGATCATTGATGAAGAACAACAGTTTGGAGTGGCCCACAAGGAAAAGCTGAAGCAACTTCGGAAGCATGTCGACACCCTCACGATGACGGCCACTCCGATTCCAAGAACTCTACATATGTCGTTGTCTGGCATTAGGGACATGTCCGTTATCGAAACCCCTCCACAGGATCGACTAACCATCCAGACGGTCGTGGTTCCATTCAGCAGAGCTGTCATTCAGAATGCCGTTCGCCAAGAACTGGATCGCGGCGGCTAGGTCTATTTTGTCCACAACAAAGTGGAATCCATTTATTCAGTGGCTTCGATGCTCCAGAAGATCTGTCCTCAGGTCCGGATCGTAGTTGGGCACGGACAGATGAACGAGAAAGAACTGGAAAACTCGATGCTGAAATTCGTCAGACATGAAACCGACTTTCTTGTGTCTACTACAATCATAGAGAATGGCTTGGATATCCCTTTGGTCAATACCATTATCATCAACCGGTCTGACCGGTTTGGACTAGCGCAGTTATATCAATTGCGCGGGCGAGTAGGTCGCTCCAATCGCAGGGCTTATGCTTATCTCCTTATTCCGCCTGATAAAGCCCTTCCTGGGGAAGCCAGACAGCGGCTGGCGGCCCTGAAGGAGTTCAGCGATCTGGGTTCGGGCTTTAAGATTGCGGCTCTGGATCTGGAATTGCGAGGTGCCGGCAATCTTCTGGGGGGCGAGCAGCACGGGCACATCAACGCCATCGGTTTTGACATGTATTGCCAGCTGCTGGAAAGGACAGTTGAGGAGATGCAAGGTCAGGAGGTTTTGCCGGATGTGCAGACCCAGATTAATCTAAGAATTACCGTCAAGATTCCGATGGAATACATCCCCGACGAGACTCAACGGCTTCGAACCTACAAGAGGGTTTCTTCTATGAAATCGGATGCCGAACTGGAAGAGTTAAGGTTGGAATTGGAAGACCGATATGGTCCGTTGCCTCCGGAAGTGGAGAGTCTCCTGGAACACGCCCGACTCCGGCTCATTGCAGAGAGAATGCTGGTTCAATCCATCGAGCGGGAAAGAGACGGAATTACCATCAAGTTTCATGATCATACCCCCATTACTCCGCAACGGTTGGTGGAGACTGTTTCTTCGAATCACGGAGTGACCCTCACCCCTCAGGGTGTCCTGAAGGTCCGAACCACCGGGCTTCAGCATAGCGGCATTTTCTCCTTTGTTCGCGGGATCCTGCAGGAGCTGGCATCATGATGGAAGCCGCTGGGGGTAAGAGAGTTGCCGGAACCCGCGATTTTCCGTTGTCCCCTGCCGGCGAGTTCGGGATTAACAACTTCAGGGATTTTCGATATGATGTGAGCAAAGCAGGGGCTCCGTGCCAAAGTGGAGAATGTCCAGGCAACGCCAGGTGTCATCTGAAGAATATCCATAGCCCCGGAGGATTGGAATGAAAAGCAAACTTCCCCGTCTAGGTCTGGGTCTGCTGTTGTTGTTGGTTCCCGGCAGTATCAAAGCTGGCGTTGTTTTCGAAGAAATTGTGGTCCGGGTCAACAACGACATCATCTCCAAGAGGGATTACGACAAAGCTCGGGACCTGGTTCACAAGGAACTGCAAAGGAACCTGTCGGGGGCCGAGCTGGATAAGGCTGTCGCCCTCCAGGAAAAGAATCTGCTGAAGCAAATGATTGAGGATCAACTCCTGGTGCAGAAGGCAACCGATCTGAGCTTGAACGCGGACAACGAAGTGATCAAATATCTGGACACTATACGCAAAGACCAGAAGTTGCCTGACATGGAGTCGCTGGAGAAGATGATGACGCAGCAGGGCATCGACCCCATTGAATTCAAGCAGAACATCAAGAACAACAGCTTGAAACAACAGGTCCTTGGCCGAGAGGTGTTTTACAAGCTGCAGCAAATCTCCCAAGATGAAATCACCAAGTACTATGACGAGCACAAGCAGGAATTTGACCGGCCCGAGCAGGTCCGGATTCAGGAGATCCTGATCTCAACCGAGGGAAAGAAGCCCAACGAACTCCCGGATCTGGAGAAAAAGGCGCAGGAGGTTTTGCAGAAGGCCAGGAGCGGAGAGCGCTTTGATGAACTTGCCAAGAAATACTCAGACGGTCCGACCGCTAAGGACGGGGGTGATCTGGGCTTCTTCCCCCGAGGGAAAATGCGGAGCGAAATCGAAGACGTGGCCTTCAAGCTCAGGCGGGGGCAGGTCAGCGATCTCATCAAAACCAATTATGGATTCGTCATTATCAAGCTCGAAGAGAAACATGACGCAGGAATCCAGAAGGTCGATGTGGTGGAAGACGAAATCCGAGATCATCTGGTGGGTATGAAGGCCCCCGCCGCTATCCAGGAGTACTTGAAAAAACTGCGGTCCCAGGCCTTCATTAACGTGTCTCCCGGATTTGAGGACAGCGGGGCCGTCCCCAACATCACCGTGGCTGACCCCAAGCAGACTGCCCAATATCAATCCGGAAAGGACAAGAAAAAGAAAAAGTGAAGTCCCAGGGAAGGCGCGACGATTCCAGTGCCATGGAGGGCGAGGCCGCCATCCGGCTCGACCTTTTTCTGAAGCATTCGCGGCTGGTTCCTAGAAGAACCCTGGCCCAGGCGAATTGCCAGCAGGGAGCGATGCGTGTCAACGGCCAGGTAGCCAAGTCCGGCAAGCTCGTGAGGTTGGGCGATCTCATCGAGTTGAGTTCTCCCGGTCGACTGCTTCAGATCCGGGTAAAGGCGATTCCCCGTTTTTCGCCGGGAAAGAAAATGGCCACCAGCCTGTACGAGGTGCTGAAGAACGAGCGGTGCCCCGAAGGCTTACCCCCTGAGTAAACCTATGCCATCCGATTCGGGTCAGCACGGACGCGATCGCAAGAACAAAGTCATCCCCCTGGGGCGCCATGCTCTGGTGGCCGAGATTGAAGAAAAGCTGTTGGAAGCCCGCCGTTTCTTCAGCCTTCACCATTACCGAGACTGTGAACGATTCGTGCGCGAGGTCCTCAAGAAAGACCCTCAGAACTCCAAGGCCAAAGCGCTCCTGGACCTCACTGTCATCAAGCTTTCTGCAGGCAAGCCTCTGCGCCGGACTGAAGCGCCTGCGTCCCCCGAACCGCCGGCTGTGTCATCCAGCGTTTCTGGAGCAGGAGAGGAAATTGCCCCCGCTGTGGAAGGTCCGGCTGAGACTGCCCCTGCAAACTCGTCCGCAAGGGAAGAAGCCGAGGAAGATCGCCGATCGTCGACAAGTTCTTCTAGCGTAAGCCGGAAAACATCGCCTTCCCTGGACGCAGTTTCCCCGGAACTCTCGTCGCAAAAGGACTCCTTGCGGGAAAGGACCATTTCCGCCCTGGTCGAGCTCTTTCAGAGCAAAGAAAAGAGCTTGGCTAACTGGAGGGACCCAAGGTTCCAGGAGGCGGAGCAAGAGCAACTTCCTGCGGAAAAGCCCGTCGCTGAGGTCAAGCTCCGGAGGGGCCGTCGCGAGGGGAAAACTGCACACCCAAAACCCTCTCCGCTTGTTGAATCGGCTGGCAGCCAGAAAGCTTCGGAATCTCTACCGACGCCGCCGGAGGCTGTTCCGTCTCTCCCTCCCCGGCCCAAGTTCCCGGCTCCGACTCCCCCGGCCAATTATCAGCAATTGGTGGCGAGGAAGTTCGAGGAACGGTCCGAAGATCTCCGCAAGTCAGAAATCAAGACCGTCACCATAGCCCAGATCAAAAAATACCTCTATCAGGAAGAATACGAGCTTTGCGCCCAGGAACTGGAAAACATCCGGATGCTGTTCCCGGAAAACGAGGAAATCCAGATCTTTGTGGAAAACACCTTTCGTCGACTCACGGAACTGCAGAGGATCAAGAACTTAGAGCTTCAGGCAAAAGAGCTGATGGGCAGGGCCACTCGCTTCTATCAGGAAGGAAAGCTGCCGGAATCCCTCAATACCGCCAACGAGATTCTCCGCGTGTTGCCCAATCATCAGCAAGCCAAGGATTTTGTCGCTTTCGTGAACAAGCGCTTCGAAAAGGAACGAAAGAAGACTGTGAGTGGAGAGAAGACCCGCTACTGCTGGTATTGCGGTGTGGCCGTTGACCGTATCAGCCGCTTTTGCTTCCACTGTGGCCAACCGTTGACCTGACGTTCCGGCCCTTGCTAATACTACGCCCTCGCAGCGTTTTTTCTTGGGCGACAGGTCGATTGCCAGCCATTAATCATCTGTAAAATATTTGGTATCAACTCTCTTGGTTTCGTATTAAGAAGTTCAGCGGGTGTCTTGAGGTTCTCTTGCGCTTCCGTGGATTCTCCTCTCTCCCGGTGCCTGGTTCTAAACTCGATGAATTCGGGAAACTGCTCCAGTGAATTCACGTTGATCTCTGGAGAATTGGGAGCCAACAATTCCTGCCCATGGTTGGTAATGCGGAAGTACCCACGTCTTGTGGGTTCAAGGAGACCAGCCTTAGCGGTATATGTTCGGGCCCAAGCAACACGGTTGTCGAATGTCGGCTGCTGCCCACTCAGCAATAGTTCCCTTTTCTCTTTGTCCGAAAGCCTAAACTTCAGCGCCAGGTCCTCTATTGCCTCTCGCAAGGAATGCTCGTTCCCATCAGATGAGAAGCGAAGCAACGGAAGCATAATAGACTGGTAGTCTGGGATTCCCATATCCAGTTCCCCCAATTTCTCAATAGATAATCGCCAATTCTCCGTGCCATAGACCTAAGAACCGGGCCAGCGCCGCGGGCTTCTACGCTTGGGTTGGCAGTGCGGGCAGAAGTGGCTGCTTCGCTGACTGACGATGATTCGCTCAATCGCTCTCTTGCAGCGTAAACACCGTTTTCCCTCTCGACCATAGACTCTCAAGCGTTGCTGGTTGGAGCCTGAACGGCCATCGGCATTAATGTAGTTTTGAAAACTAGTGCCCCCGTACTTCAGGCCGCGCCGCAACACCTTGGGGATTGCACGGAACAACCTTCGCTTCTCCTCCAAAGTCAGGGAGAGAGAGAGACGACGGGGGTGAATCCCCGCGTCAAAAAGAGCTTCGTCGGCATAAATATTGCCGACGCCGGCTACAAAGCGCTGATCCAGGAGCAGAGATTTGACACGAAGCGAACGACCCTGAAACCGGGCCTGGAAAGCCTTCCAGTTATAGGCTGGAGTGAAGGGTTCCAATCCCAAGCGCTTGAACTCAGGAGCTGCCGCCAATTCCTCCGGCCGATAGAGTCTCCACTTCCCGAACTGACGCGTGTCTCGGTAGTGCAGGGCATTTCCATTTATGAAGAAAAACGAGACGTGGGTATGCTTGTCCACGGGGTGCTGGTGGCGTGCCATCTGCAGGCCGGTCTGGGGATGAATGAAGAACCCTGCGTCATCGTCCAGCGATTGATCCCAATAGGTCAACTGGCCAGTCATTCCGAGGTGGATCAAGAGGCAGTAATCCCCCACTTCGAGGATCAGGAACTTCCCGCGCCGAGACACCGTCCGAATCGTCTGACGGGCGAGAGCAATCTGTAGCTCTTGAGGGGTTGGGCGCAAGATGATGCGATGACAACGGACTTCGACCTTCTCGATTACCTGGCCGATAATTTTCTTTTCCAGCCCTCTACGGATGGTTTCTACTTCCGGCAACTCCGGCATTAGTGCGAACGCCTCTAATTCTGATCTCTCTGCTGAGATTGATGCGGAAGAAATTCCCGAAATCGTTCCAAGACCAGGTGACGGGCTTCTTCTGGACTCTGAACCAGTCCCTCAAGCTGTGCATCTTCCACGACCTTTAGCATCTCCTTGAAAGTTGGTCCCGGTTCAAGGCCCATGGCGATGAGATCGTTCCCCGTCAGCAAGCGGGGCGGACGAATCTCTTCAGGGCCCATCTCCTCGGCCAGCCGGCTCGCCAATTGCCAGTTTTCCAAATTCCGGTGACTCCCCAAGCAATCCAGACGGTGCAACTCCAGATGCTCCGTGAAACCGTCCCGGCGCAGGAATCGTTTCAGGGTGGAGAGACGCATTCTTGGAAGATCCTTGAACACCAGGTGGTCCCGCACCAGTTCGATGACCCGCTCGGTCTCCTTGTTGGGAAAACGGAGCCGCTCACAAATGCCGGCAGCCATCCGGGCTCCAGTCTCTGTATGACCGTTGAATCGGATACGGTCTTTGACTTCAAAAGTAGGGGGTTTTCCAATGTCATGCAGTAACACGCCCATGGCCAGTGTCAGGGAGGGATACGACCGTGTGCCCCCGAAACCGATGTCTGCCGATTCAGCGTCTCTGACCGAGGGCCCTCCAGGCTCGGACTGTTCCCTGGCGGTCTGGTCCATCAGCTGAAGCATCAGCAGGGTGTGAACCCAGACATCTCCCTCCGGATGGAACTCCGGCGGCTGGTCGACCCCTTTCAATTGAGAGACTTCCGGGAGAATCTCGACCAGCAGCGAACAATCCTCGAGGAGCTGGATCCCTCGCGCAGAGCAGCGTTCGGTGAGGATCCGAACCAATTCATCGCGGACCCGTTCCCGGCTGACCTGGACGATCTGGGGAGCGAGTCGATGGATCCACGCGAGGGTCTCAGTTTCGATGTGCAGTTGGAATCGGGCAGCAAAACGGATGGCACGCATCAGGCGATGCTTGTCTTCTGAAAAGCGCAGTCGGGGATGACCGATGGTCCGCAGAACACGGGCCTGAATATCCTGTTCCCCTCCAACATAGTCCAGGATACTGTCAGTCAGTGGATCATATAACAGCCCGTTGATGGTGAAGTCCCGCCGCAAGACATCCAGCTGGGGATCTTCCGTGTAGATGACCTCCCCGGGATGCCTCCCGTCTTCATAGGTTCCATCCCGGCGAAACGTGGCGACCTCACAAGAATATTCCCCTTCAACCACCCTCACCACTCCGAACTGGGCCCCGACCGTTACCGTTCTGGCAAACAGGCGCACGAGGTCCTCGGGACGGGCATTAGTCGCAATATCGTAGTCCTTGGGGGTGATCCCCATGACCTGGTCTCGAACGCAGCCACCGGCAAAGAAGGCCTGGAACCCGGTGTCGCGGAGCCTCTTGAGGATGGAGATGGCGGTTTCGCGGTTCATCCGAGAGTCCTCAGGGAGGTCACGGAGTCAAATCCGTATTTCTCCCGCACTTTGTCGGTCGCCGCATAGAGCCGGCCCAATCGGTCGCGGTGCGATTTCTCAAACAGAGCCTCCTGCAATGGCCCGAATTTGAGACCGCTTAAGCCGACCCCCAGTAACCGGATTTCTTGCTTCCCGTCCCAATGCTGTTCGAAAAGGGTCGTTGCAGTTTTCAGGATGTGTTCATCCAGCCGAGTAGCCTCCTTCAACGTTTCTGAGCGTGTCACCGTGCGGAAGTCCCGGTCCCGAATCTTCACGGTAACGGTCTGAGCAAACATCGCGTGCTGGCGTAGGCGATGAGCCACCTTCTGTGTCAGCCAACCCAGTGTCCTGTGCAGAACTTCGACCTCACTGGTGTCTTCCTCGAAGGTGGTCTCATGGCTGATGGACTTGGTTTCTTCGTAGAATTCAAAATGGGCAGTCTCCTGCCCCTGGGATTTTCGGTAGAGAGAATTTCCCCACAGGCCAAAGGTCTCGATCAAGAGGTCCGGACCCACCGCCGACAGGTCGCCTACCGTCACCAGTCCCAGGGAGTGCAACTGTTCTTCCGTTTTTGGACCGACACCGGGGAGCTTGCGAATGGGTAGCGGGGCAAGGAAGGTTGGCTCATGCCCCGGCCAAACGTGAAGGATGCCGGCAGGCTTGGCCAAGTCCGACGCCACCTTGGAAACCAATCGTGTTCGCGATAGTCCGATAGAGGCACTCAATCCGGTTTTCTTCTCGACGTCCGAGCGGAGCCTGTCGGCAAGGCAAAGGGGGTCTCCGTAGAGGCGCGATGACCCGGTCAAGTCCAGGTAAGCCTCATCGATGGAAACCATCTCGACCTCTGGGGTATACCGGCAAAAGACCTGGTGAATACGTTTCGAATACTCCTCGTACTTCCCGCGCTGGCCATTCAGGAATATCGCGTGTGGGCAGAGTCTCTTGGCCGTGGCCAAGGGCATCGCTGAGTGTACACCGAATTTCCGAGCTTCGTAGGAGGCAGCCGCAACCACGCCCCGATGGTCGGGGTCACCGCCAACGATGACGGCTTTACCTTTGAGTTCCGGGCGGAACAACTCCTCCACGGAAACAAAGAAGGCATCCATGTCGATGTGGAAAATCAACGCATCCATTGCCGTCAGTACTTTCGCAACACACCGATGACGCGCCCCTGGATCTTGAGGTTCTCTTGCTTCACCAGGATCGGCTTCATGCTGACATTGGCCGGCTGGAGTCGCACCGTGTTGTCCTTTTCCCGGTAGAAGCGTTTCAAGGTAGCCTCGTTGTTCTCGATTAAAGCCACGATCGTGTCCCCGTCCTCGGCGGTCTCTCTCCTTTCCACGATTACGTAGTCATCATCGCAGATGTGGTCCTCAATCATGGAGTCGCCCTTGACCCGAAGCACATAGACATCAGCGGTTCCCATGAACTCTCTTAGGGAGAGACTCTCGCTGTTGGTGACAGCTTCCAGCGGACGGCCAGCCGCAATTCGGCCGAACAAGGGGAGTTCCATTTCTTCGGCTCGGGCGGATACGGCCGGGCTTGAGTGGATCGGTCCTTTCTGATTCTTCGACCGTCCCGACGGGCGCAAGACAACCTCAATGGAACGGCTTTGATTGTACCCTCTACGGATATACCCCTTAGACTCCAATGTCTTGATGTGCTTGTGGACCGTGGCCAACGAGGACAATCTCAGATTTTTGCCGATTTCAACGAAGCTGGGGCAGTAACCGTTGTTCTTGATAAAGGCGTCGAGAAATGCCAGGACTTCATACTGCCGTTTGGTAAGCACCATAAGAGCCCCCAAAGTCCATCGGTCTGGATTCTACATCTGGTTTTGGGACAACTGCTTCCGTTCCCGGACCACCGAAATTATAGGCAAATAAAAAGCGAATAGCAATCAATGCAGACTGGATAAATGTGGTCAGAGGTGGCATCATAACAGTCCTCAATCCATGGCAGTGGATGCACTCGGCAGAGGGCTTGTTGGAAATCCTCTTCGACACGGGGTTTCGGTCAGCGGGAAGACTAGACATGCATATTGGTCCCTATGAAATCACTATTCTGGAAACAGGGCGTTTCGCTTTGGACGGGGGTGCCATGTTCGGTTCCGTACCCAAGGAGATTTGGCAAAGGACGTATCCAGCTGACGACCGGAACCGGATCCAACTAGCTTTTCGGGCTCTTTTGATTTCTTCGGCGGCCCGCAAAATCCTGGTGGATACGGGGGCGGGGACGCTGTTATCAGAGAAATGGCGGCAGATCTACCAGCTCGACCACAACAAGGACAACCTGCGGAGATCTCTGGCCCAGCAGGGCCTAGACCCGGAAGAGATCACCGATGTAGTTCTAACGCATTTGCACTTTGACCACGCTGGAGGAGCGAGCGAGATCTCCGGGAACTCGCTGTCCCTCGCGTTTCCTCGAGCGACGCACTATGTCCAACAAAGTCACTGGCAGTGGGCTTTGAAGCCTTCCGAGAAGGACCGCGCCAGTTTCCTCCCGGAGACGTTGGAGCCTATGAGAAGCAGTCCGCGTCTGAGGATACTGGAAGGTCCGTGCGAGCTTTTTCCCGGGGTCCACCTGCTGATTTCCAACGGCCACACCCCGGGGTTGCAGATGGTGAAGATCCAGGATGGTTCCAAGGTTCTGTTCTATGGCAGCGACCTCATCCCAACGGCCGCCCATCTCCCGCTTTCCTGCAGCATGGGATATGACCTCTACCCGCTGACGACACTGGAGGAGAAACGGCGGTACTTGAGGCAGGCATGCGACGAGGAGTGGGTGGTAGTGCTGGGGCACGATCCCCATTCCGTGGCTATCCGAATCCAGAGAGGAAGCAAGCACTTTGAGGTAAAAGAAACTCTCTCCCTGTGACGCTTTCAGGTTGAATGCCCAACCCGCCGAGATGGGGGGTCAATCTTCTTCCTCTTCCTCCACGCGGAAGATGGCTTTGACCGTGTGCTCACTGGGAATGGGTTTTCCGTTCTCAAAGGCCGGGGCAAATTCCCACCAGTTCTTCACCTCATAGACAGCTCGCTCGGTCAGGCCGAACTCCAGGGTAACTTCAGGAATGGCCTCGAGCACCTCTCCCTTGTCGTCCAACTTGATCTTCATGGGGACTTCACCACCCTTCTTTTTCCGGAAGGCCTGCTCCGTCTGGCGGGGAGTGGTACTGATGAGGGTGATGGGCCCGCGCGTACCTGCACTGGTCGGAGAAATGTTGACCTTGCGGTAGCGGACAGAAGACCCATAGATATTTTTCCCGAACAGCACTCGAAGGTTGAAAACCTTCAGGTATTCGCTGTTCACATCCAGGTTGATCTTCTCCAGATTGGCCCTGAACTCCTGGAACTCCGCCTGGCTCAGTGGTTGCAGCCGGTAGGCGGAGTTGCCCACCAGAAAGACAACCTTCCGAACCTTTTGGGGAAAGTCGAAGCTGTAGCCCATCTCCCATCTGCGTTCGGTCCGCTGCAGGACGCAGGCTCTTTCTCCACCTTCGGTCTTCGACTTGCTTCCGTCATACAGGAACGAGTCCTGTTTCAGGGGAGTTCCATCTTCCGTCCGCATGCCAATGTTGTCAATGGTCAGGCAGCGGCGGACATCGCCGAGGTTCAGGACCTCGATAAAGATCTCCTTCTTAGGAGTCAGTTCCAGGGAAAAGATGACCTTGGCGTCAATGTAAGCATGGTAGGGGCTGCTGGTTGGGGCAAACTCCGCGGTGGCCATCAGGGCCGGGACTCCGATCAAGCTGCCAACCACCAGGGCCATGCCGACTTGTAGGATCTTATTTCGGGCTCCTGCGCACATGTTCGGTTCCTCCGACTCTCTTGGGAGCAGTCCCGAGGCGCTGTCTACCAGGGAAGACTCCAAGCTCGTCGCTTCTCCATTCCTGCCTCAATACAATTGGTCGTGGTTTGCTCTCTCGCCTGCCAACGGCCCGAAGCATAAAACCGGCGCCCCGTTCGGAGGCTCTGCCGACTCCGTAAGGGTTCACCCAATTGGCACTCTACAATTCTAGTTCAAATACTTGGGCCATCACTACCATGAAAAAACTGATTTCCCCCGGAGGTGGCACGCCAGTCAGGTGCATGGGGAACTCCCAAGATAATGGATACCATCCAAGGCCTTATTTTTGACGTCAGGCGTTACTCCATCCATGACGGACCCGGCATTCGGACCACGGTCTTCCTCAAGGGCTGTCCGCTTGGCTGCTGGTGGTGTCACAATCCGGAGGGTCAGAATCTGGGGCCGGAAGTCATTTACCGGGAAAACCGCTCCATCCGCTGTGGACTTATTCCTGTACGACCTTAAGCTAATGGATGAAGAGCAGCACCGCTGGTTCACCGGAGTGTCCAACGGGCCGATCCTGGAAAACCTGCAGGCTCTCTCTGAGAGGGCCTGCTCCATCACCTTGCGAATTCCGGTCACCCCCCATGCTGCGCGCTTTGACTTTCCGTCACCTGATGGAACAAAAGGCCATCTCCATTGGTCCTGGAGAATTGATTGTCGGCGAGAAGGGTCCAATGCCCAAGGCAACCCCCACCTACCCGGAGTTGTGCTGCCACAGCCTGCAGGACCTCGATATTCTCGATTCTCGGGAAAAAATCTCCTCCGCCGTCAGCCTGGAGGCTCGCCGCATGCACCAGGACACGCTCATCCCTTACTGGCACGGCAGGTCGATGCGAGATTGGATCTTTCGGGAGATGATAGAGGAGTGGAAGTCGGTCTATGAAGCCGGGATCTTTACAGAATTCATGGAACAGCGAGCCCCGGGCCACACGGTGCTGGACGACAAGATCTATCGCAAGGGCTTCCTGGATTTCAAACGAGAAATCGAGCGCCGCCTAAAGTCGGTGTCACTGCCGCTGAAAATGGTACTTACACGGATTTCGCGCAGATCAACACCGGTGGTGTCAATCTGGATGGTTCGGACGCGGCCAATGAAGTGACCTACCTGATTCTTGATGTCATCGAGGAAATGCGGCTCCTCCAACCCAGTTCCTCCGTTCAAGTCAGCAAAAAGAACCCTGGCCGTTTTGTCAAGCGGGCGGCCAGGATCATCCGCACTGGCTTCGGGCAGCCCTCGGTGTTCAACACCGATCTCATCGTCCAGGAACTGGTGCGGCAAGGGAAGTCACTGGCAGATGCCCGCGCCGGCGGTTCCAGCGGCTGTGTGGAGGTCGGTGCATTCGGTAAGGAGAACTACAATTTGACGGGCTATTTCAACATGCCCAAGATCCTGGAGATCATCCTCCACAACGGGAGGGATCCAAAGACTGGCAGCCAGATCGGTCTGGAGACTGGTGATCCTGTGGCGTTGGGCTCCATTGATGCGGTGCTGTCGGCCTACGAGAGACAGCTACGCTATTTCCTGGACATCAAGATCCGGGGCAACATCGTGATTGAACGTCTCTATGCCAGGTACATGCCCTGCCCTTTTCTCTCGATGTTGATTGACGATTGCACGGCCACTGGCCAGGATTATCATGACGGTGGCGCACGCTACAACACCTCTTACATTCAAGGTGTTGGTTTGGGTTCCCTCACCGATGCCATGACCGCCCTTAAATACCATGTATTCGACCACAAGACCCTGAAGAGGGAAGAGTTGCTGGAAGCGCTTCATGACAACTTCGCAGGCCACGAGCGCATCCGTCAACTGCTGCTGAACAGGACGCCGCGTTACGGCAATGATGACAACTATGCCGACCAGGTGATGGTCGATTTATTCAATATCTATTTTCGCGCGATTGACGGCCGCCCCAACACCAAGGGGGGGACTTATCACATCAACCTGCTGCCGACCACAGTGCACGTGTACTTTGGCTCCGTGATTGGAGCCACAACGGATGGACGCCGGGCGGGTGAGCCGCTGTCAGAGGGGGTTTCTCCAGTCCAGGGTGCAGACCGCCACGGCCCTACCGCGGTCATCAGATCCGTGGCCAAGATGGACCATGCCCGTACTGGGGGTACCCTCTTGAATCAGAAATTCACGCCCCAGTTGCTCAAGGATGAGGAAGGGTTGGATAAGCTGGTCCACCTGATCCGTACCTATTTCAAGCTGGACGGACATCACATTCAATTCAACGTAGTGGACGCAGCAACTCTGCGCGCCGCCCAGGCAAACCCCGACCAACACCGGGACCTGATTGTGCGAGTGGCTGGGTACAGCGATTACTTCTGTGATCTGACTCAATCGCTGCAAGAGGAGATCATCGCGCGGACTGAGCATCAGTCATTTTAAGTCCTTCCTGTCCAAACCCCGATGGATTCCTACAAGGAAGCAGCTGGATCTCATCTTCAATAACTCCGGGGTGTGCCGAGTAGCAGCCAGAGCGTTTCTTTATGGTGAGGGTACCGGAGTTCGGGATTTGTTGCGGAACACATGGAAAAGAAAGTTGCCGGATAGGTGATCCTTCCGACGACTTTAGCATCCGCCTCCACTGACGGATAGCGCTCGCTGGATTCCTGAGCGGGTCAGCTCGAAAATGCTGTAACTCTCGTCTTCCCATCCATGGCTCTGCACGACCATGAACTCCCGACCCTGTATTCTTAAGACCCCCATGGGGTGGGAGAAGCCTGCCCCTTTGGCGTCGCAGTCGGTTACGATACAGTACTTTTCAATGAAATTCAGGGTCTCTTTGTCATTCTTAGCTATCCAGCCCCAAAATAAAGAAAGTGGCCCACAATCCTGAGGGCGGTATTCCTTGCTGGCTTCAAAGTAATAAATGAATCGACCTTGACACCTCGTCTCACTGCGCACGAGTTTAGTGATCTTGATTCGTGCGTCGGCCCTCTCCAGCCTCCCTGGAACAGACAGACCTTCAATAGGGCGCGCACCTTCCTTCAGTCCAAACTGTCGGTAGATCACGGCAATTGAATTTTCTTCCAACTGGTTGAAGCCCGACCTGGCAAAGAACAGAATCTCCCGTGCTTCCCTTTCCTCTGTGTCAACCGAGATCATCCGGTTGACATCAACTCTGCCGTCCGTGGCAATCCCGGGGTTAGGAAACAGACAGTCATGCGTGGGCTCCTTCCTGTCAGGCAAGTCGCTTAGCAGTCCCCAACTGACTGTGCTATAAGACTCGAAGGAAACCGGCTTTGAGACTGTGAGTGGGAAAGGTTCTCCGCCCATTGGCCAATAGAACCACTTCTTGGAGATCGCTATGGGGAATTGGAATCAGGACACGGGCGGATTCAGGCGGACTTAGCTCCGCGGCGGCCAAGGTACAGCATGACCAGACCAAACGCCAGCATCACCACGCCCCATCCCAGGTTTACGTTAATTCCCAGCGACCGCTGGTAAATAGCCTTGTCGCTAAACACGCCGTATACCGTCAACAAGACTCCCAGGATGGTAAACATCAATCCTATCGGGATGCGTATATCGAGCCCCATGGGGTTTCTCCTTACCAGAAAATAACATTCAGGACCAACGTCATTGCCAGGACAATCACCGCCAGGGTCGCAGGCCTGTTGTACCAGCAGGTCTCCTCTGCTTTAGGCTTCGGAGTCAGCGAGTAGACCAGGCCCTTCAACTCTTCGTCAGTCTTCTTTTTACTGGTGATCAACGAAACCAGAATAGTAACCACGAAACAGGCAGTCCATGCACAGGTGGCCGTCCAGAAATTCTGGGCCATCTCGCTGGGGTAGGTGTGGAGAACTGAACCAAGCCACCCTCCCTTGATGAGGGCCAGGGATCCAGCAGGAACCGTTAATCCATGATGAAGGGCGGCCGCAACGGTGCCAGTCAAGAGCCCGAGGAATGCGCCGTGCCCGGTGGCTCGACGCCAAAACATACCCAGCAAGAACGTGGCAAACAGCGGTGCGTTGACAAAAGCAAAGATGAGTTGGAGAAAATCCATCAAGTTATTGAACTGGCTGGCTAGGTAAGCCGCTCCCATGCTGACGACAATCCCAAAAATTGTGGCCATTCGGCCCATCCAGAGGTAATGCTGGTCCGAGCGATTAGGACTGATGTAGCTCTGATAGATATCGTAGGTCCACACGGTGTTGAAAGCCGTCACGTTACCGGCCATCCCGGACATAAAGGACGCCATCAAGGCTGTGATGCCGAGCCCCAACAGGCCCGGTGGCAGATAATGCCCCAGCATTAAGGGGATGGCCATGTCGTAGTCAAAGGCTCCACCCTTCTGAGGCAAGGCAAACCCGCTAATTCCGGACTGGTGAGTCAGGGCAATCGCCATCATGCCGGGCAGGATCACCAGGATGGGGATGAACATCTTAGGGAATGCTCCGATGAGAGGGGTCCGACGGGCTGCCGACATGGAGTCGGCCGCCATGGCCCGTTGCACGACCAGGAAGTTAGTGCACCAGTAGCCGAAGGAAAGTACAAAGCCCAACCCCATCACCATCCCGAACCACTCGACTCCCATGGGATTGGCCGTGGGGCTGGTCATGTAATGCCAGCTGCGGCTCCAGGCGTCCGGCGCATAACCCGAGGCCTGGCTGACTGTCTGCAACCTGGCCTGCAGTCCTGCCCATCCACCGGCATCCTTCAGACCCAGGAAAACCAGGGGCACAAAGCCAGCCACGATCAGGAAGAATTGAAGGACCTCATTGTAAATCGCTGAAGTCAGCCCGCCCAGGAAGGTATAGATCAAGACGATGATGGCTGACATGATGATACTGAAACTGAAATCCCAGGCCAGCAGGGTCCGCATGAGGAGGGCCATTGCGTACATGGAAATCCCGGATGCAAAAATGGTCATCATGGCAAAAGAAAAAGCATTGAAACCGCGTGTCTTTTCGTCGAAGCGTAGTTTGAGGTATTCCGGGACCGAGCGGGCCCGCGAGCCGTAATAGAAGGGCATCATGAATATTCCAAGGAAGATCATGGCCGGAATCGCCCCCACCCAGTAGAAGTGACAGGTAGCAATGCCGTACTTGGCCCCCGAGGCCCCCATGCCGATGACTTCGAGTGCCCCCAGATTGGTGGAGATGAAAGCGAGCCCGGTGATCCAGGCAGGGATCGACCGACCCGACATAAAGAAGTCAGAACTGGTCTTCATGTACCTCTTCAGCGCCCAGCCAATGCCGAGCACAAACAGGAAATAGATGACCATGATCGCGTAATCCACCAGGCCAAGTTGCATGTGGTACATGTAACGTCCCCCTCAATTTTGAGCTTTGTTTTTGGAGGTCTTCCCGAGGTTGAAGGTGAATTCGAACTTATGAATTGCAGCCGTATCTTATGTCAATCTTCCAAGAACACAAAGAGGTTTCCCTCTTGCGAGCCGGAAACTCGCGAAAAGAATGCTAAAATAGAAACCTCTTCGCTCCCTGAGTATGTTTTGGAGATTTAGGTTTGATTCGCATCCGTCACCTGACAATAGATCCGGTCACTGTTCTTTCTCCCATGGCTGGGCTGACTGACACGGTGTTCCGCCGTCTGATCAAGAGGCTCGGCGGGTGCGGTCTGGTGATGACCGAATTCACCAGTGCCGAAGGCCTCACCCGGAACTCTGTCAAAGGCCGACGGATGCTCTTTTATCATGAAGAGGAGAGGCCGATCACGGCCCAGTTGTTTGGCTCGGATCCCCCGCGGCTTGCCGAAGCCACTCGCATGGTCGAGGATCTTGGCTTTGATGGGGTGGATCTCAACCTCGGCTGTCCTGCAAAAAAAGTTGTGAAGGCTTGTGGGGGATCGGCGCTTCTGCGTGATTTGCCGCTCCTGGAAGCCCTCTTGAATTCCATCCGTTCGGCCACGTCATTGCCCTTTACCATCAAGATTCGGGCAGGCTGGAGTGAAGCGGAGATCGTGGCACTGGAAGTGGGGAAAATGGCCGAGGATTTGGGCATTGACGCTGTTACCCTCCATCCCCGCACCCGGATCCAGGGTTTCTCCGGAAAAGCCGATTGGCATCTGATTGGAGAACTCAAAGCGCATCTTCGAATTCCCGTCATCGGAAATGGCGATATTCTGACAGTAGAAGATGCTCTTCGGATGCGCGCCCAAACTGGATGTGACGGAGTAATGATCGGCCGTGGCGCCCTGAGCAACCCCTGGATCTTCCTTCAGATGGCACAGGTCGGCACAGGACGGCCCAGAACCCTTCCCGGAACACCGGAAAAGCACCAACTGATCAAAGAATATTTCCAGCTTTTATTTGAAGAAAGGACTGCGGGAGCCATTGGAAAGATGAAGCAGTTTGCCTCCTGGTTCACTCACGCTATCCCGTACGGGGCCTTCCTTCGCAAGAGTATCTACGAGTCGAAGACAGAAAACGAAGTCATGATGAGAATAGAGGAGTTCTTTGCCACTTCTCCTTCGGCACAACGGGTTGGAACGGAAATGGAGCCAGCCGATTTGGCGCCGGAAAACTGAAAAGAAAGAGTTTCCATCAGGAGCGAGGCGGTCGTTCAAAACAACCAGCGGCTGTGGGGGGACTTGCCCTCGGGTCGACTGGTCCCTAGAATCCGGAACTCCTTTAGAAATGCCAATGCCAATTTAGGATCTTGAAAAAACGATTCGGCACAACCCGACAAAAGCGCCCTCGCGATGATAAGTATCGACTTTCTATCTCGCAGGCGGTCCCGCAACACATCCTCCAATGCTCGTTGCTGTCGAGTCCGGAGCAAACCCGGTCGGCAGTTGGTCAGGAAAACGAAATCGGCCGCCCGGGCAGTTTCAACCCAACTCTCGGTGCCCTTGCTGTTCAAGCCTTCCGAGGCGACTGCCATTTCCTGGCAATCCAACCAGACACTCGCGAGGCCACACACACGGATCAGTTCGCTGGCAAAGACAAAAAGAGTTTTTTCCGTGTCACAATCCGGACCAGAAACCACCCAACACCGGACGGCAGCCGGTTCACGTTCATTCAAGATGTCCTTTAAGGAATCGACCAGAGAGATTCCCTCCAAAGACCTGGGCTTTAGATCCTCAAGACCCTGGTTCCAGTAGATTACAGGAATCCGCGACTGTTTTTGCAGGGTCGAGACCCTTTCCGGCGAAATGCACCGGCACTTGCGAGCGCGGACTTGCCCGTACCTCTCGACCATGCGAAACCCGACTCCTTCGCAGAGGGAGCAGGCCTGTTGCTTTTTCCGCTCCCAATAGCCATAGCCGGGATTTTCTGTTCTCTGCCTGAGAGTGATCATCGGCATCTCCTCCCCCTTCTCATTAGGCAACTCGTACACCAGGATAATAGGCGAACAAAAAACGAAAGTCAAGCAATACCCCCTCCACTATGACTACCCAACAAGTTCTGTGCTTCTTGAGGTTTTCGGGGTGGATTTTCAGGGACTCATCATGCATAATCCGTGGCAAATTCGGCTTAACCATATCCTGTACTTAGTTCCCGCCTCCTTTGCCCGGGCGAATAATGGCATAGGGTGGTAACCATGCTGCGGTTGAAGACGGGCTTGAGAGTCATTGCGTGCATTGCTGTCTCCGTGACTTTCTGCGGATGCCTGGTGAATACAGGTCCCTCCAAACCTCCACCGGTCAGGATCGGCTTCATTGCTTATGAACCGGGTGAACTCTACGGTCCTGAGCTTTTCATCAAGCAGGCCGCCCAGCTTGCAGTGGAGAAGGTCAACGAATCGGGAGGCCTCCAAATCTCCGGACAGAAAACAAAAGTGGTCTTGGTGACGGAAACCATTAAGTCAAGACCAGAGGCTGCTGTTGCGGCTGTGCGGAGGCTCATCAACCAAGAGCGGGTGGTGGCCATTGTAGGGCCGCATGTCAGCCGGGACGCCATCCCGGCCGGGGCTGTCGCTGAGGAATCGAAGATACCCATGATCAGCACGGGTTCTACAAATCCTCAGACAACAGCGGGAAGACAGTTTGTGTTTGTGGTCAGCTTCACAGACGACTTGCAGGGAAGAACCATGGCCCGGTTTGCACGAAGGAGCCTGGGTCTGTCTGAGGCAGCCCGCTCTTTGATATCACTAATGAATACAGCAAGGGGCTGGCCGGTATCTTCCGAGCCGGGTTTGAGGAAGCGGGTGGTAAGGTGACTGCATTCGAAGCTTACACAGAAGATGCTAAGACCGACTTGGCTCCGCAATTCGGGAGAATCCGCAAAAGCCGAGCCCAAGCGATCTACCTTCCCAACTATAGCAATCAGGATCTCCTCCAACAAGTTCGTGAGGCACGGCAGGCAGGGATCCAAGCGACTTTCCTGTTCACTGAAGGTCTGAATGCCAACCGATTCCCGGGAGGCAACTTCCCTCCAGAATTGGAGGGGGGATACTTCACGTCTTCTCGCCAAAGTACCAGTGAAGAAAGTCAGAAATTCAGGAATCTCTTTCGTCAGAGGTTTTCCGAAGATCCGGATAAGGATGCACTCCAGGCTTACGATGCTTTTGGATTGATCTTTCAGGCCGTCGAATCCCAGAGGAAGGCTGACCCCGAATCCATCCAGAAGGGATTGCACTCTTTGGGGAGTTACCAGGGCATCAGCGGTCCATTGTTGTATAAAGAAAGTGGGGACCCGATCGTCGACATCGCTATCATGCGGATTCAAAAGGGCGGGGCGGAGGTTTGCCAGGTGGTTCAGCCATGAGGAAAAGCGAATGATCCTGCGGCTTTTCAGGCGCAGCCTGATGGCCCGCCTTGTCGGATATTTCTTCTTCTTATCGCTTGTTGTGGTAGGGATTGTCGGTTCCCTTTCCTATTTCCGGGCCCGGCAAGCTCTCACCCTGTCGGTTTACGATCGCCTGAGCGACATCAAGGCGTTGAAGAGCAGGGATTTGATAGGCTGGGTCGGGGAGGAGACCAACGACCTCAGAATCCTGGCCTCGTCGCGCGAACTGCGATCCCAGGTGGAATCGCTGATTGAGTCCAACCGGTCAGGGGGCCATCAACATGCGGCCTATTCTGCCCTCTCCAAGCACATGGCGGCACTGGCCCGCTTTCGCAATGATTTCAAGCAAATCTTCATCCTCAACAAAATCGGCGGGGGGCGGGTCATCTGCTCGACCGACAAGCGCCTGGAAGGGGAATATCGACTCGGGGAACAGTATTTCATTGAGGGGCAGAAGGGGAGTTACGTGCAGAATGTCTATCCCTCCCCCGTCACCGGCCAGCCCACGATGACGATTTCCACACCCTTATGGGATCAAGGCGAGACTCGCCTCCTCGGGGTGCTGGCCGCTCATCTCAACCTGGAAATCATGGATGAGATTATCCAAACGGGGCCTGAACTACCTGGCCAAATCGAATCTTATGCTGTGGACAAATTCAATGTGTTCGTCTCTGCCAAGCGCTTTGGACGGGAGAAATTCCCTCGGGGAGTTCACACCCTTGGGATTGATGCGGCCGTCCGCGGAGGTGAGGGCCGTTCCTTGTACCAGAACCATGATCAGGTCCCGGTCATCGGTGTCTATGGGTGGGTCAAAGAATTGGAATTAGCTCTCGTAGTGGAAATGCCCCAGAAGCAAGCCTTTGGTCCAGCGCGGCGGCTGGCTTTTTCGCTCTTTGGAGTCGGTGTTCTCTGTGCCGGAATCTTGGCCGTGGGAGTTCTGGTGCTGGCCCGTCAAATTGCGAGACCTGTCCTGGCCATCGAGAAGACCGCCTTGCAGGTCGCTACTGGCGATCTGACCGCCCGGGCCCCGGTTCTAGCCGAAGATGAACTCGGTGTCCTGGCCAGAACTTTCAATGAGATGGTAGAAGTATTGCACACCTTCCAACGGGGATTGGAGTTGGAAGTCGCCGAAAGGAAATCTGCTGAATCCGCCTTGCGCGAGTCCGAGGCACAACTTGCCGGGATCATTGCTTCTGCCATGGACGGAATTGTCACCGTGGACGAAGAACAGCGAATCGTGCTGTTTAATGCCGCGGCAGAACAGATGTTTCGCTGTATGGCGGCTGAGGCCGTTGGGCAGCCATTGGAGCGCTTCATTCCTGGGCGATTAGGTTCAGTTCACCGCGAATATATCTTGTCCCTGGGAGACACTTATCTCACC
>JBGPHY010000015.1:0-22942 GCA_041484625.1 Terriglobia bacterium
AACTTGGGAACGATCTCCATGGGCCATGGGATCGGTGTCACCCCCCTTCAGCTGATCACTGCAGTCAGTGCCATTGCCAACGGTGGTTATCTGCCCAGGCCTCATATCGTCCTTCGCTCCCATCCGGATTCGCTGCAGCAGGTGAGCTACGAGCCGGAACCTGCTCCCAGAAGGGTGATCAGCACCCAGACCACCCAGCAGATAAAAGAAATGTTGGCCGGGGTGGTGACCACCGGGACCGGCAAGGCAGCACAATTAGAGGGGTTCACCTCGGCGGGAAAGACCGGAACTGCTCAAAAACTCGAACCGAATGGGCGATATTCTCATTCCAAATTCATTGCGTCTTTTGTGGGTTTCGCCCCCATCCAGAATCCGGCCATCTCAGTTGTCGTCACGATCGACGAACCGCATGGAAAGTATTACGGCGGCGAGGTAGCGGCCCCGGTCTTCCGCAAGATTGCGGAAAAAGCCCTCCGCTATCTTTCCATCGTGCCCGACCAGCAGCTGACTCCGCGGCAGGTTGCGTTTAAGAAACGGCGCGGCGCTGAAAAACCGCAAGAGGAAGTCGATCCGGACCAAGTCAATATGCTGGACACAGATTGGCTGGGCGGGGAGGCTTCCTAGCAGGAATCACCTGAACCTCCTCCTCTTGAGGGCGTGAACCTGGGGAAAGAGGCCGGTTACCAGGTGGCCGAGGGATTCATGCCGGGAGTGATCATTCCCGATTTTACTGGCAGGTCTCTGAGGAGCGTCACTTACGAAGCAGCCAAGCTAGGATTGCAGCTCGATGCGTCCGGTTCCGGACTGGCCGTCAAGCAATCTCCAGGTCCGCACACAACAGTGGCGCCAGGCTCCAAAATCAGCGTAAGATTCAGCCGGCACTTTAACTAGGATCATCTCCGAGGGCGGATTGCCGGTCATTGGCAGGGGGAGTACACACTTGAGCTGCAGTCCATAGCGGGGTCAATCACAATCCGTTTAATTCCTCGGGTAAAGGATCAGGGATGCGTACAACGGAATTGTTAAAACAGGTGGAGCATCGACAATATGGCGAGATGGCAGATTTGGAGATTTCGGGTGTGGCTTATGACTCCAGGCGGGTCTGCCGGGGGAACCTCTTCGTAGCTATCAAAGGGACAACGACCGACGGGAACCTTTTCTTAGAGCAGGCCCTGGACCGGAGCGCGGCGGCTGTTGCCTCTGAGAACACCGTTCCTCCAGGGTTCCCTGTACCATGGATCCAGGTGGCGGAGGCTCGCAAGGCCCTGGCTAGAAGCGCTGCCAATTTCCTGGGCCATCCGTCCAAACGCCTTCGCCTCGTGGGGATCACAGGAACCAATGGGAAGACGTCGACGGCATTTCTCATCGATTCAATCTTGAGAGCTGCCGGTGTAAAGTCCGGGCTGATCAGCACTATCGAATATCGAGGCCCCGACGGTGCTATGGCGGCTGATCGGACCACCCCTGAAAGCCTGGATCTACAAAGCCTGTTTGCCCGATTTTTGGAGCAGGGGTGCCGATACGTGGTGATGGAGGTGTCATCGCATGCGCTGGCGCTGGACCGGGTTTACGCTTGTCAATTTCGCTCAGCGGTCTTCACCAACTTGACTCCCGATCATCTGGACTTCCACCGCTCGATGGAGGATTACTTCAATGCCAAACGGCAACTTTTTGCGGGTAGCGGATCCGAGCCGCCGAGGAAAGCCATTATTAATCTGGATGACCCTCGCGGGAGGATTCTCGCCGGTGACTGCATCGATCGCTGTCTAACCTACTCACTGAGAGCCCCTGCGGACTTCCAACTCGTCGGTTACAACCTGCAGTCCGGGGGGATGCAGCTTCAATTGCAGACCCCCATGGGCTATCTCAGCCTGAATTCAAAGCTGATTGGGAGACCCAACCTGTCAAACCTCCTGGCTGCCGTCACCACTGCACACGACTTGGGCCTGGATTGGAACGTGATCAGAAAAGGAGTGGAACAGTGCTCGCCGGTACCCGGCCGGTTTCAGACCATTGATTGCGGGCAGGATTTCCTGGTGGTGGTCGATTATGCCCACACCGAAGACGCGCTCGAAAAGCTGCTACTCACCGCGCAGGATCTGGCTCCCCGGCGAATCCTTCTGTTATTCGGCTGCGGTGGGAATAGGGACCGAAGCAAGAGGTCAGCCATGGGAGCGGTGGCTGAGCGATTCAGTGATCAAGTGGTTGTCACTTCCGACAATCCCAGGAGTGAAGACCCGCTGTCGATCATCGAAGAGATCCAAAAAGGGTTTAAGCTCCAACCTCCTCGTCATGTTGTGGAGCCGGACCGGGCTGCGGCCATTCGACGTATCCTGCAAATGGCTGAACCGGGCGATCTGGTGTTGCTGGCCGGAAAAGGACACGAAACTAGTCAGATTCTAGCGGGCCGTACGGTCCACTTTGACGATCGAGAAGTGGCGAGGGAGATTCTCGGCGAGTTGGGGTACCGGACATGAAGCTTTCTTCCAGCGAAATCCTGCAGGCGGTTCAGGCAGTCCGGCATACCCTAAAACAGGAAGTGGTACCGGGCGGTTACTCCATCGACTCTCGGACCCTCTCCGAGGGGGAGTGTTTTGTTGCCATCCGCGGGAAGAACTTCGATGGGCATCAGTTCATTCCCGATGCTCTGAATAAAGGCGCATCGCTGGTGATTGCCGAATCGGCGAGTCAGGCTGCTGAAGGAACCGCTCCACTGATCCTGGTCGACGATACGTTAGCGGCCCTGCAGAAGCTAGCCCATTATGCGAGACAGAAGTGGGGCAAGAGAATCATTGGGATTACGGGGAGTACCGGGAAAACCACAGCCAAGGAAATCACTGCCCTGGTGCTGGGCTCGAAATTCCAGGTGTTCAAGTCGATTGGCAATTTCAACAACCATTATGGATTGCCGCTGTCGCTTTTGAAGTTGGAGGCCCGTCATGACATCGCAGTGATGGAACTCGGAATGTCAGCCGCGGGCGAAATCGCCAGGCTGAGCGAAATTGCCGAGCCGGATATCGGGATTGTGACCAACGTGAGGCCGGTTCATCTGGAGTTCTTCAAGACGATGGAAGGCATCGCCCGAGCCAAGCGGGAGTTGATAGAGGCTCTGCCCGAGGACGGGACCGCTATCCTCAATAGTGACGACGTTCGAGTCAGGAAGTTTGCCCGGGCTTTTCGAGGGAAAGTCCTGACCTATGGGGTCGAGGCTGTCGCCAGCTATCGCGCTTTGGAAGTTGTAAACAGAGGCCTTCAGGGCTGCCACTTCATCTTAGAACACCATAGACGGAGTTACCTTTTCGGCTTGCCGTTGTTAGGCATCCACAATGTCCACAACTGTCTTCCAGCCATCAGCGCCGGCCACCACCTGGGACTGGAATTCAATGCCATTGCCGATGCTATGACCCATCTGAAACCCTTAGCGGGTTGGGGGGAGGCACTTTACTTCGCCGATGGGTTTGTCGTCATCAACGACAGCTACAACTCCAATCCTGCCTCGCTGAAGGCGATGATCGATCTACTGAAGAGTATTCCAGATTACCGGCGCAAGATACTCTTTGCCGGAGAAATGCTCGAACTGGGATTGCGAAGTCCCGATTTCCATCGGAAAGGTGGGACGATGGCGGCAAAGGCCAATATCGATCTTATCCTGGGAGTTCAGGGCCATGCCAGTTACTTGATCGAAGCGGCCAAGGCGAATGGGGTTAATTCTAGCCGGGCCATCTTCTTTGATGACACTTTGGCGGCCGCGGCCTGGCTGAGCAGGGAAGTGCGGTCGGGTGACCTGGTCCTGGTGAAAGGGTCCAGGGGGGTAAAGACAGAACTGGCGATTGAGAGGTTGAGAGCCGACCATCCGCAGGCGTGGGGAGCCGCGCCATTTGGGGCGCAGCGGTGAATTGTCGGAGGGTTGACAGGGAGGAGAAGCGAAATGAATCAGGCGGGTTGGCTTCGGGAAAGGGCCTCTCCTTAGCGGGAGAGTGTCCCGGTGTGCCAACTCGAGACTTAGGGTGAGGCCCCATGTTTTATCACATTTTGTACGAGTGGTTATATCTCTCACACCCCAAGCTGGGGGCGCTCAATGTTTTTCGGTACATCACTTTTCGAACCGCCTATGCCAGCCTGACGGCTCTGGCTTTGGCCCTGATCCTCGGTCCCTGGCTTATCCGGCGTTTGCGCCAGTTTCAGATCGGACAACATATCCGCGAAGAGGGGCCTTCACACCACCAGGTCAAGGCGGGGACTCCCACGATGGGCGGCCTCTTGATTGTCGTCAGCGCTGTCCTTCCAACCTTTTTATGGGCCGATTTGTCCAATCCCTTTGTCTGGATTGTGGTCCTTTCCTTCGTGGGTTTTGGTGCCGTGGGCTTTGCCGACGACTACATGAAGATTGTCAGAAAGCGCAACCTGGGACTGACAGGAAAACGAAAGCTGGGCCTGCAGGTTCTCCTGTCGCTTGGGATTTGCGCCTGGCTGGTCTGGTTACATTCGCGCAGTATCTACAAAACGGACCTGATGGTCCCGTTCTTCAAGCAGGTCAAACCGGATTTGATCTGGGATCAGTTCTTTCAATACCCGTATCTTTACCTGCTGGCCTTCCTCCCCTTTGCCTTTTTTGTGACCTTGGTCATTGTGGGTTCCTCCAATGCCGTCAACCTGACGGATGGGTTGGACGGTCTAGCCATCGGTTGCGTCCTCATTGCAGCCAGTGCCCTTACCGTGCTGACCTATACCACAGCCCACGCGCGGTTTGCCAATTATCTCGACTTGCAGCATCTGCCTCAGGTGGGGGAAGTTACTATTTTCTGCGGAGCCGTGGTTGGATCCTCGCTGGGTTTCCTGTGGTACAACTGTTATCCGGCCGAGGTATTTATGGGTGACGTGGGATCTCTTGCTTTGGGCGGCGCAATAGGGACAGTGGGGGTCATCATCAAACAAGAGATCCTGGTGGTGTTTATTGGAGGTGTCTTCGTGCTGGAAGCGCTGTCGGTGATGATCCAGGTTCTCTCTTTTAAATTCCTTGGTCGGCGCGTCTTCCGAATGGCTCCACTGCATCATCATTTTGAGCTCATGGGGTGGAGGGAGTCCAGGGTAGTTATCCGCTTTTGGATTATGGCACTGGTGTTTGCCCTATTTAGCTTGACCACCTTGAAGTTGCGCTGACCATGAGTCTTGAATTATCAGGAAAACAGGTCCTGGTGGTGGGCATGGCCCGTAGCGGCCTGGCGGCTTGTGCGCTACTCTCGAGGCAGGGAGCAAGGGTCAGGATCACAGACAGCCGCTCTCCCGACCAACTGGAAAGGGAAGTTCGGGGCCTGGAAGAGAAAGGGATCGTTTGTGAGAGTGGAGGCCACCGTCTCGAATCCTTCCTGGAGGCTGACCTGATCGTGGTCAGTCCAGGTGTGTCTCTGCGCATCCCGGAATTGGTGAAAGCCCAGGCCGCAGGCAAACAGATCTTGAGTGAACTGGAATTGGCTTACTCATTCCTCAGAGGAAGAATGATCGGGGTGACGGGGACCAACGGGAAAACGACCACGACGACCCTGATAGGTGAAATCCTGAAAGAGGCTGGTGAGCACGTCCAGGTAGGGGGCAACATCGGAACGGCACTCAGTTCCCTGGTGGAATCATCCACACCGACGACATGGAATGTCGTGGAGATCAGCAGCTTTCAGCTGGAGGCCATCCGCTTCTTTCGGCCTGATATCGCCGTGGTTCTCAACATCACTCCAGACCATCTGGACCGCTATAAGAGCTTTCAGGAGTATGCCGGCACCAAGCTCAAAATCTTCCGCAACCAGCAGGAGAGCCAATTTGCCGTTCTCAACCTGGAAGACCCAAGCCTGTCAGGCCTTTCTGGGAGCATAGGCTCAACCATTCGGTGGTTCAGCAATCGCCGGAAAGTGGAGATGGGGACCGGTCTGGAAAACAATCAGCTGGTGTTCAGACAGACCGGCCAGGCCGAAGTGGCCATCCCCCTTGAAAAGATCCAACTGCGGGGTCGACATAACCTGGAAAATGTGGCCGCTGCAGTCACTGCCGCAAGGTTGGCAGGGGCTCCCCCGGCCATCATTCTGGACACGGTCACGCGTTTCACGGGTGTGGAGCACCGGTTGGAAATGGTGGCTGAATACCAGGGGGTCAGGTTTTACAACGACTCGAAGGCCACCAATGTGGATGCCACCATTAAAGCCCTAGAAGCCTTTGATTCAGGACTGGTTTTGATTCTGGGTGGGCGCGACAAGGGGAGCGACTACACGGCCATAAGGCCTTTGCTGGAGAGACGGGTGAAAGCCATCATTCTCCTCGGTGAAGCCAGTGACAAGATCCGTGGGCAGCTAAAAGGCAGTGTCCCGATGCATCAGGCCAACTCGATGACCGAGGCAGTCCACATCGGCTTCCAGTTGGCCCAGCGGGGAGACAAGGTTTTGCTGGCGCCGGCCTGCGCGAGTGTCGACATGTTCCAGAACTTCGAACACCGCGGAAAGGTGTTCAAGGAGGCAGTCAGGGAATTGAGCGAGGCCCGTAGTGAGCAATCAATGATTAGTAATCCAAAAGGATAGAGGGCGGATGGCGCGGAAACTTTCTTCCGATAAACTCCTCTTTGCGGTTACGGTGGCTCTTGTCCTGCTCGGGGTGGTGATGGTGTTTAGTGCGTCGGCTGAAATGGCCAATGAGAAGTTTCATTCTCCCTATTACTTCTTGATGCGCCAGGGATTGTGGGCGCTTCTTGGGCTGGCTGGCATGTCTATTTTGATGCACATCGACTATCACCACTACCGAAAATTTATCCTGGTATGTAGCGGCCTGTTCGTGTGTGCGGTGCTGTTAGTGGCGGTCTTTCTGCTGGACCGGAGCCACCATACCCACCGCTGGTTTCGGCTTGGCCCTCTATCCTTCCAGCCGTCGGAATTGAGCAAGGTGTTCCTGGTCATCTTCCTGGCTCACTTTCTGGAGAAGCAGAGCGGCAAGATCAACGATCTTCGCCTGACACTGGCTCCCCTGGGCACCGTCTTAATGGTATTCGTGGGGCTGATATTCCTGGAGCCGGACTTGGGGACTGCGGCATGCATCGTCCTGGTGGGTTTTTTGATGCTTTGGGTAGCTGGTCTCAGCTGGAGGTATGTGGCGGGTCTCCTCGTGATTGCGGCACCAGTTTTGTTCTGCTCTATTTACTTTTTTGAATACCGGATGCGCCGGGTTATGATCTTTTGGAACCCTTGGTTGGACCGTCAAGGCGCCGGCTTCCAAATTATCCAGTCGCTTATTGCTGTGGGCACCGGGGGCTTGTTTGGGTCTGGACTGATGGAGGGGAAACAGAAGCTCTTCTATTTGCCGGAGCCTCACACGGACTTCATTTATGCCGTCCTGGGCGAGGAATTAGGACTCATGGGTTCCCTCTCATTGCTTCTCCTCTTCTTAATCTTTCTCTGGCGTGGCCTGCGCCTGTCTCTTCGGGCGCCTGATCTCTTTGGCAAATTTCTGGGGATTGGGCTAACGATGATGGTCGTTTGCCAAGCTTTTATCAACATGAGCGTCGTATTGAGCTTGGTTCCGACCAAGGGGATTCCCTTGCCCTTTGTCAGCTATGGCGGATCGTCGCTGCTCATCAGTCTCATGGGAGTGGGAATCCTTTTGAATCTTTCTCAACATTCGGACTGAAAGGGGGAGATGCGATTAAGAGTCCCTTGAGGGTACTCATTGCCGGAGGCGGCACGGGGGGACACGTGTTTCCAGGGATCGCCATTGCCAAGGAGATCCAGAGACGCCATCCCAATGCCGCAATTCGGTTCGTGGGCACTGGGCGGGGGATAGAATCCAGGGTGGTTCCTGCGGAGGGATTCGATCTGAGTCTTATTACGGTTTCGGGATTGAGGGGAATTCATGGCCTCAGACGGTTGAGGGCCCTGTGGTCAATTCCAGGCAGCCTCTGGCAGTCCTACAAGATTCTGCGGTCTTTCCGGCCCAATCTCGTACTCGGGGTGGGAGGTTACAGTTCCGGTCCTCCGGTTCTGATGGCGGCTCTAATGAGGATCCCTATCCTGTTGCAGGAGCAAAACGCTCTCCCCGGGATCACGAACCGCCTGATGTCCCGATTGTCCCGGAAGGTGGCGACTGCCTTTGACGAATGCCACGGATTCTTTGGGGAGAAAGCAGTGCTCACCGGCAATCCTGTCCGTGCCGGATTCCTGCAGAAGACACCCCGACTTGTTATGGATCGATTTGTAGTCCTCATTTTTGGCGGAAGTCAGGGTGCCCGGGCGATCAACCAGGCAATGGTGAAAGCGCTGGAATACTTAAAGGATCTTCTTCCTTCTCTTTGGTTCATCCACCAGACCGGAGAGAGTGATCAAGAGGAGGTAGGCAAGGCCTATGAGCAGGCCGGAGCTCAGGGTGAAGTCCGTCCATTCTTTGATGACATGCCGCTTCAATTCTCCCGGGCGGACCTGATAATCTGCCGCTCTGGAGCCATGGCCGTGGCCGAGCTGACGGTGGCGGGAAAGGCCGCAATCCTGATTCCTTATCCGTCGGCGGTTGACAACCACCAGCAGAAAAACGCTGAAGCCCTGGTTCGAGCTGGAGCGGCACAGATGATTCTGCAATCCAGTTTATCCGGGAAAGAACTCGCCGACCGAATCAGGTACTTCGTGGGGGATCGTGCCTCGCTCCGTCTCATGGAGCAAAAAAGCCGTGAATTGGGGCGCCCCGATTCCACGCAGCGAATCGTCGATCTGGCGGAAGAACTCATCCATGTTTAAAAAGATTCAGAGAATCCATTTTGTCGGAATTGGTGGAGTCGGGATGAGTGGCATTGCGGAAGTCCTGCTGAACCGCGGATACTTGGTTTCTGGCTCAGATGTTCGGTTGTCGGCGGTTACAGATCGCCTGGTATCTCTTGGAGCCGTCATCTTCCAGGGGCACAATCCCGAGAACCTAACGGCTGCGGACGTGGTGGTGATTTCATCGGCAGTCAATCCGGAAAATCCGGAGGTGGTCGATGCGAAGAGCCGCCATATCCCGATCATTCCGCGGGCGGAGATGCTGGCCGAACTCATGCGAATGAAATATGGGATCACAATTGCCGGGACTCACGGAAAGACTACCACCACCTCCATGGTGGCTACTTTGCTTCAGCACGCGCAAATGGATCCTACGATCGTCGTGGGGGGGAGGCTCAACTCCTTGGGAAGCAACGCCAAATTGGGGACCGGAGAGTTCATGGTCGTTGAAGCTGACGAGAGCGACCAATCCTTCCTGATATTGTCCCCCACACTGGCAATGGTAACTAATATTGACGAAGACCACATGGAGAATTATTCCGGGGTGGAAGATTTGAGGAACTCGTTTCTCCAGTTCATCAACAAAGTTCCATTCTATGGGACCGCGATTCTCTGCAAGGATGATGCGAATATTGAACTCATCATGCCTTCCATCAAACGCAGAGTGATCAGCTATGGCTTCAATCCTGAGGCCGACCTGCGGGTGGAGAAATTGAGACGTGAAGGCAGCACCTCCATGTTTCACCTGCGGTTTCAAGAAGAGCCCCTAGGAGATTTTCTCTTGAAAGTGCCGGGACGCCACAACATCTTGAATGCTGCGGCCACTGCCGCCGTGGGAATCGACCTGGAGATCCCTCTAGAGACAATCCGGAAAGCACTGGAAAGTTTCTTAGGGGCGGACCGGAGGTTCCAGATCAAGGGTCAGATTCGCGGAATCACTTTTGTTGACGACTACGCTCACCATCCCACCGAGATTGCAGCCACTCTTGAAGGTGCGCGGCACCTTGGCGCCCACCGTCTCTACGTTGTCTTTCAGCCGCATCGTTACACGAGGACCCGGTATTGCTTCGAGAGTTTTACACGTTGCTTCGCACTGGCGGATATTGTCATCGTGGCAGATATCTATCCTGCCGGTGAAGAACCCCTTCCGGGTGTGAATTCAGAGAACCTGGTGGGCGCCATTCGGCAGGCCGGGCACCCTAATGTTCGATACATCGGCTCACTGGAAGGCATTTGCTCTGCGGCGGAGAAGGAACTCCTGGCAGGAGATCTCCTGATTACCATGGGAGCGGGGAACATTTGGAAGGTGGGTGAGGAATTGTTCAGACGACTCCAATGAAAGCCCTTGAAAAGAACCTCATCGTTTACTCACCGGAACGAACCAGTGCGATCCTCGCCAAACAAAAATCTCGGGAATCCAGCCGCCTCCGGAGCTACTGGAGGCGAATTGTCCTGATCTTCAAGTGGACTGGAATTTGCACGGGAGTCCTGTCACTCGTCATTGCGGTTTTTTGGATCCGGTATTCCATCCTGCACTCCCAGAAGTTTGAAGTTGCCGTCAAAGATATCCAAGGTCTGCATTATGTGTCTGAGAGTCAAGTCCTCATAAAGGTGGCGGAGTTTGAGGGTCGCAACCACAACCTACTTTCTCTGGACCTGGAAGGGCTTCGAAAGTCTCTTGAGCAAATTCCCTGGGTTAGCGAGGCGGTGGTCCGGCGCAGCCTCCCCAATAGACTGAACATTGACATACGTGAACGGCAGCCGATGGCCTTTGCCAAGGTGAGCAACACCACGCTACTGGTTGATGAAGAAGGGATCCTGCTGGAGAGAACCTCGGAAATGGCGTCGGAGTTTGATTTCCCTGTTATCGTCGGATTGGAAGCTGGCTTTGATTCCGATGTCTTGGCCAGGAACCGTCAGCGACTCAAACGTTATCAGGGCCTCATTCGATCGCTCGATGAAAACGGGGCCAGCTTGAGTAAGGATTTATCGGAGATCTATCTCCAGGATCCTGAAGATGTCTCGGTCATCCTCAATGACGACACGGTGCTGGTGCATCTGGGGGAGAATGGTTATCCGCAGAAATTCCGTCATTATCTCGCCATGAGTAAAGAACTGAAGCAAAAGTACCATCTGCTCGACTCCGTCGACTTACGCTTCCAAAATCAGGTTATTGTCAATACGGAGAACGGGACGGTTCCTGCCGGAAATGGAGGACCCTAATCCGAGTTCAAAACCGTTCCGCTTGAGGCAGCTCCGAATGGTCGATGACAGCGTTTAGTGGTTTGGTTATAATCTCCATTCCGAAGCACCCGTGTGGAGGAGTTGTTGGCCAAGAAGAACAAATACATTGTGGGGCTGGACGTCGGCACAACCAAGACCTGCGCCTTGATCTGCGAACTGACTGCGGAGCAACTGGAAGTCCGCGGTGTGGGTTGGGCGGAGTCCAAAGGCCTGCGCAAAGGTATCGTGGTAAATCTCGATGGCACTGTTGGTTCCATCAAGAAAGCGGTGGAGGAGGCGGAAAGAAAGGCTGGGGTCCCCGTGGAGTCGGCCTATGTTGGCCTATCTGGCTCCCATATCAAGAGCTTCAACCGCAGCGGGGCGGTGGCCGTAACTTCTGGTTCGCGAGAAATCGGCAAAGATGACATCCGCCGGGTCATCCAGACTGCCAAGGCTGTTCCCCTGCAGAGTGACCGTGAGATCGTGCATGTGCTTCCCCAGGAGTTTGTAGTGGACGGGCAGGAAGGTATCGGCGATCCCTTGGGCCTGCTCGGAACAAGGCTCGAAGTCAATGTTCACATTGTAACCAGTTCCACCATCGCTGCTCAGAACATTGTTACTGCGGCCAATCGCAGCGGGATCATAGTGGCCGATACGGTCCTCGAGCAGTTGGCTTCTGCCGAAAGCACGCTGACTCCGGATGACAAGGAACTGGGTGTCGCTCTTATTGATATCGGAGGAGGCACCACCGAACTGGCGGTGTTCACCCAGGGGGCAGTCCGACATACCTCTGTCCTGCCGCTCGGTGGAGACCAGATTACCAATGACATCGCCGTAGGACTGCGGGCGTCCATTCCTGAAGCTGAGAAGATTAAGCGCCAGCAGGGTTGTTCGCTCTCCACCTTGATCTCGGAGGACCTTAACTTTGAAGTGCCAAGCGTGGGAGGCCGTCAGCCCAAGACGATCGGAAAGAAGATCCTGTGCGAGATTATCCAGCCTCGTGTCGAGGAAATCATAGGCCTGGTTCATGAAGAGATCAAACAGGCTGGGTTCAGCAAAATGTTGGGTGCCGGCCTGGTCATAACTGGAGGCACAGCCCTGCTCCCAGGGCTGATCGAAGTAGCCGAGCAGATTTTCGACCTTCCGGTCCGAACTGGGAATCCTTCCGGTCTCGGAGAAATGGGAGAGGCCCTGGGTAGCCCGGTATTCGCTACCGCTGTGGGACTGGTGCTCTATGGCCACCGAACCCACCGGTATCGGTTTGCCCGTGCCCAAACCAACGGCAACTTTTTTTCACGGTTGCGCAGCTGGTTAGGGCGTGCTTGATAGCGGCCCGGCATCTTCCTACAAATACCCAAAAGGTTGTGTGTTTTCTCTTGAAATTTAAAGATATACCCACTATCTTGTGGTAGGGCTGGATGTTGTCCATGATGCGAAATAGTATGCCCTAACCGGTCCGTTGATTGGATATTTTCCCGACACCTGAAGGCCGGGCCTCTTGTCTTTCAGATTCGAACAGAAGTATCCGGGTTTTGAGTTGGAACCTCTGGTTAAGAAATCAAGGAGTTGCCATGACATTGGAGAGTTCGAACCAGTCGATAAAATTCATGTTGGATGAAGGTCCGCCAAATGGCGCGACTTTGAAGGTGATTGGAGTCGGAGGGGGCGGAGGGAATGCCGTCAATCGGATGATTGACGCTCAGGTCGAAGGGGTCGAGTTCATCGTGGCCAACACCGATTTGCAGGCCCTCAAGATGTCGAAAGCGGCGGTGCGGATCCAAATGGGACAGAAGCTCACCAACGGCCTGGGGGCTGGGGCCAACCCCGAAGTCGGAAGAAAGGCGGCGCTGGAAGACACGGAAAAAATCATCGAAGTACTGGAAGGAGCGGACATGGTATTCGTCACGGCAGGCTTAGGTGGCGGCACCGGGACGGGGGCTGCACCGATTATTGCCAGCCTGGCCGCCGAATTGGGGGCTTTGACCGTGGCGATTGTTACCAAGCCCTTCGTTTTCGAAGGCAAGAAACGGGCGCAGCAGGCCGAACAGGGACTCCGGGAATTGAAGGAATGTGTGGACACGGTGATCACCATCCCCAATGAACGACTGCTCCAAACGGTCCAGCGCGGGACGAGCCTTTCAGATGCCTTCCGTATTGCGGATGACATCCTGCGGCAGGGCGTCCAGGGGATCTCCGATATCATACAGATCCCGGGAATCATCAATGTGGACTTCGCCGACGTCAAAACCATCATGCAGGGCATGGGGATGGCTCTGATGGGGACGGGGATGGCGCGTGGTAAGAACCGCGCTATCGAAGCGGCTCGGAAGGCCATCTCTTCGCCGCTTCTCGAGGAAGCCTCGATCCAGGGGGCCCGAGGCGTCCTGATTAATATTACCGGGGCGGGTGATATTCTGCTGCACGAAATCAGTGAGGCAGCATCGATCATCCATGAAGCCGCCGCCACGGAAGCCAATATTATTTTCGGGGCTGTTTTGGATGACAAAATGACCGACGAAATCAAGATCACGGTCATTGCCACAGGCTTTGGGCGCCAGGGCGAGAATGCTCCTGCCTCCCACCCTTCTGCTTCAGAGTCTGAATTCAGGTCCCGGGAAGGGAAAGTGGACCCATTCCCTATGGCCCACGCCGCGAAGGCAGGTTTAAGTGCAGAATCTTTACCGCAGGTTTCCACGGGCGCTGATACCACAGACAAAGGCCATCTCGAAGCGTTACCCTTTGAGCGAAAGAGCATCGACAAGAATGATTTGGATGTCCCCGCTTTTCTGAGAAGAAAACTGGCGGATTGAATTGGAATGCTCATCAGATGACTTCGGCTAACCGAACACTGGTTAGCCATTTGTTTTTCAGACGTGATGGGTTTACGAGAGGACCGCGTCAAAATCATTCCGGCAGTCCAAGAGGAAATCTTGCAGCACGCCAGGGAAGAGTCTCCCCAGGAGTGTTGCGGCCTATTGAGTGGAGAGAGGGAGATCATCACTCGATTGCACCGGATGAGGAACATCCTGCGGAGTGAAGTCCGCTACGCCATGGATCCCACGGACCTCTTCCATTTCTTCAAGGAACTGCGGTATTGCGGCTACCGACATCTGGGGATCTATCATTCCCACCCGATGTCGGAAGCATATCCTTCAGCGACTGACATCGAACAGGCTTTCTACCCGAATTGCAGTTACTTTATTGCCAGTTTGAATTGTAATTGCCTCCCCTCCCTTCGCGCTTTCACCATCACCGGCCAGGCAGTCATGGAGCAAATGATCGACATTGTGACCGGATGATCAGCCCGAGCGGAAAGGATCCGGATAAGATAATCAGAGAAATTCCCCACCCAGGACACGGCTTAGAATCCCGAGCCTTCGGATGGCCCGCCGGGGCGCCGTGCGGCATCGCGATCACGGGCAGGTTGACTGAGAAAGGGAGTATCGAGTCATGAAGTACTTTGTGACGGGAGCCACTGGATTCATTGGCGGCTGCCTGCTCCGGCAACTGCTGGATGCCGGCCACAAGGTCAATGCCCTGGTCCGGAACCCCTCCCAGGCGGAGGATTTGGGCAAGATGGGCGTGGTGCTCTCTTCGGGAGACATCACGGAAAAAGAAAGTTTGCGTGGCCCTATGAAGGTTCTCGCGGGTTTCATGGGGAGGGTTTGTCGTCCATGAACAAATCCCAGAAACCCATCGTTACCCTGACCACGGACTTCGGTGTGCAGGATCCCTACGTTGGAATCATGAAAGGAGTGATCCTGGGTATTGTTCCCGAAGCGCAAATAGTCGACATCACCCATGGGATCCAGTCTCACGATGTGATGGAAGCGGCCCTGATATTAAAAGCCGCCTTCCGGTTCTTCCCCCCAAGAACCATCCATGTCGTGGTAGTGGATCCGGGAGTGGGAAGCCAGCGTCGCCCCTTGCTGGTAACAGCCGAGCAGGCTCTGTTCGTAGCGCCCGACAACGGTGTCCTGGATCCAGTCCTGAGTGAGTCCGGGTTTCTGAGAGCTTACCATCTAACCGAGCCGAAATATTTCCTGAACCAGGTAGGCAGTACCTTCCACGGGAGGGACGTCTTCGCGCCTGTGGCAGGATGGCTCTGCAGTGGAGTTTCCCCCAGTGAGTTTGGCCCCCCCGTTTCGTCTTTGGTCTCTCTGGAACTGCCCCGGTTGAAGGAAGTGCAGAGACACACATGGATCGGGACAATCCTGAGGATTGATAAATTCGGGAACCTGATCACCAATATCCCTGAGAACGATTTTCTTCTGAGATTCAGACAACCAACGTCTTTTCGAATAATCCTGGGGCATCACCAGATCAGTCGTTTGCGACAATCCTATTCGGAATCGCCGCCAGGAGAGCTTTTCGCCATTTGGGGAAGTGCAGGATTCCTGGAGATCTCATGCAATCAGTCTTCAGCTGCGGAAAAGCTTCATGCGACGAAGCGGATGGAGTTCAAACTAATGACTTTTTCAGTCCCCGCAGCCGGAGTTTCGGGTTGAGAACCTCGCGCAGACCATCCCCCAGGAAGTTGAAGGATAGGACTGCGATCATGCTGGCCATCCCCGGGAACAGCACCAGATGGGGGGCGTCAAACAGGTGACTCCGTCCATCATTGAGCATGCTCCCCCAACTTGGAATGGGAGGCGGCACACCCAGACCGAGGAAGCTCAGCGAGGCCTCGGCCAGGATGACACCCGCCATCCCGATACTGGCCTGCACCAAGACCGGCTGAATGATGTTAGGGATGAGATGCCTGAGAATGATCCGCAGGTCTGAGGCCCCTAAAGACCGGGCTGCCCGGACGAAATCCAACTCCTTGACCTTTAGAATTTGGCCGCGCACAAGACGGGCATAACCCACCCAGCCGACCACGGTCAAGGCAAGGATCAGCTTTCCCAAACCCGGCCCCCAGAAGGCGACCAGAGCGATGGCCAGAAGGATCCCCGGGAAAGCCATCAAGATATCCACCAACCTCATGATGATCTCCTCCAGCCATCCTCCGTAATACCCTGCCAAGCAGCCAATACAAAGTCCAAGAGCTGTTGCAAAGAAAACCACACTCAGGCCGACCAGCATGGAAACTCGCGTCCCGTAGAGCACTCGCGACAAGATGTCTCTGCCGAGTTCATCAGTTCCCAACCAATGGTGGCTTGAAGGCAAACTCAGACGCGAGGGGAGATTCTGCTGGTCAAATTCATAGGGACAGAGCAGAGGGGCCAGAAGAGCAACCAAGATCAATCCTAGAGATGCAAGGGCGCCGGTGAATGCCAGGCCATTCTCCCGAATCTCCTGGAAAAATCGCACTGCTCCAACATTCTTACCCATTAGTTCTCGATCCTTGGGTCGAGAAGGCGGTACGCCAGATCGGTTACTGCATTCACGGCCACATAGGTACAGGCGATGGTCAGGATGCAGCCTTGAACGAGCGGGTAGTCTCGGGAATTAATAGCCTGGATCGTCAGGCGGCCGATGCCCGGCCAGGAGAAGATGGTTTCGGTAATAATAGCGCCCGCCAGCAGAGTCCCAAACTGGAGCCCAATGACGGTTACGACTGGGATCATACTGTTCTTTAAGGCATGCTTGAAAAGGACGCTAAATTCAGAGAGACCCTTGGCGCGCGCAGTCTGAATGTATTCCTCCTGCAGTTCTTCTATCATGCTGGCTCTGACCATACGGGTCAATATGGCTGAAAGCGACACCCCTAGCGTAAATGCCGGAAGGACATAGTGGGCAGGTCCCCCCCGGCCTGAAACAGGTAGCCAGCCCAGCAGGATGGAGAACAGGATGATCGCAATCGGACCCAGGGCAAAATTCGGAAGAGAGATTCCTACTAAAGTCACAGTGGTGATCAACCGGTCGGACCAGTGACCGGGGCGTGTGGCAGCTAAGATGCCGGCCGGGATCGCAATAGAGGTCCCCACCAGGAGGCTCAAGACAGCCAGTTGCAGGGTCGCAGGATATCGGGCAGCGATCACCCGCAGCACAGGCTCTCCGTAGCGGAAAGAAATGCCCAGGTCTCCCTTCGATAAATTCCACAGGTAAACAGAGTACTGAACCTGGACCGACCGGTCCAGCCCAAGTCTATGCCGGAGTTGCTCAACATCGGCTGATTGGGCGCCCTCCCCCAGCATGATTTGAACCGGATCGCCAGGTACCAGGTGAATCAGTGAAAAAACCAGCGTCACGACTCCCAATAGAACCAAGAAGGAAAGGAAAAGACGCCGCAACAAGTATCTGGCCACGGACCCAATATAACGGTGTAATACGATGAGGGGCAAGAGAAAAGATCCGCGGTGTTTCCAGTGCAGTCATCCATAAGAACAGCCATAATATCAAGTACACGAAGGCTCGCCGACCTGGGAGCACTGGTTCCGGTTTTTCCCTTAGAACCGGCTTTCCATTTGCGTCTTCCCTCGGAATGTGGTAACGTCAGCAAAGCAATCACCATCCACTTTAGAACTCAGTTAACGACTCAAAGGGGAAAAGTCTATGAAAGAGACGGGTCCTGAGTACATAGATCAGATTGCGGATTTAGTGGAGAGTCTCCTGGTTCCTGGGAAACTACTGCACAAGATCCTGTCAGTCATCGTAACACTATCCAATTGCGAGAGAGCCACGGTTTTTGCCCTGGGGGGAGTCAACCGGCTGGATCCTAAAACCCAGGTCAATCTTTCGCCCAATACCTTGAATCTGGTCAAAGATGTCTGCAATAGCTACATGGGTGAACTCCATAAGGCATTCGGGCTGGTCTATGTTCCGGATACCCGGAAGGACGAGAAATTCCGGAAGATTTCAATCTTCAAAGGAGCCGACATTCTCTCTTTTGCTTGTATTCCTCTGAAGTTGGAGAGTGAAGTTTATGGCATCCTGTATCTTGACAGTACCACGCACACCCGGATCTTCTCCTCATTGGATCTGGAACGAATCAATCGATATGCCAAGCTGATTACTCAAGGGATGGTCAGGGAGCAGAGGCTGGGGGACGCGGAGGTTCAAATTGCCACCGTCTCTGTAAATGACTATCTGGCGGAAAGGTCCATTGAGGAGTTGGAACGGCAGCAGCTTCACTCGCTCCTGGAGAAGAACAACTGGAACGTTACCAGGACTGCCCAACTGATGGATATGCCGCGGCGGACACTCTACAATAAAATGACCAAGCATGCGATTCGAAGGCCGCGCCGAGCCAGGCAAGGGGCAGCTGCCGTAGCTTAGCGGCGATCCGATGTGCCGCTTTTTTCTCTCCGCTCCCTCAATTATCCGCCGATCTTTTTGTGCTTTCAGGTATTCCTTTGCTTAGATGGCTGTGTCTTGGGGATTGTCTTCCTCGGTGGAGACGCCCCATGCGCAGCATTCTGGACCGGCCGGCTTTCTTCTGCGACAATCGTTGGGTTGTAACCTGGAATTCGCCTCTTGAGGTCTGCGGCTTTTTGTCGTCGAATCAGCGTGCTGCCGCAGACTCCATCAGGCACGGCTCCGCCGCTTTTCTGTTGGCGGCGGTACCCCAGATGGGAGCAGTTGGGAACTTACTAAATATGGAGAAGAAAAAGGTTGCCGCGCTGCTGGAACAAATCGGGACTCTGCTTGAATTGAAAGGTGAAAGCCCTTTCAAGATCCGCGCATACCTGAACGCGGCCAGAGTCATCGAAGGTCTGGGTGGCGAACTGGATGCCCTAGTCGCGAGCGGAGAAATCAGGAACCTCAAAGGAATTGGAGAGGCCCTCTCGCAGAAAATCGGCGAGTTGGCCAGGACGGGTTCTCTCAAATACTACGAGGAACTGCGGGCGTCTTTTCCCGAAGGAATCCTCCGCATGCTGGAAATTTCCGGTCTGGGGCCCAAGAAGATTAAGGTCCTCTATGAAAGACTTGGCATCACCAGCATCGCGGAACTAAGGGACGCCTGTGAGTCCGATCGTCTTCTCACCCTTGATGGCTTCGGAAGCAAGACACAGGAAAAAATCCTCCAGGGGATCCACTACCTTCAACAACACCAGGACCACCATTTACTCAGTGTTGCTCTGGGTGAGGGCCATCAAATCCTCCAAGCCCTTGAGAATCATGGTGAAATCATTCGACTCAGCCTGGCCGGGAGCCTGCGACGACACATGGAGATTGTGAGGAACATTGACCTCATCGCCAGCGCCAGGAACGAGAGGTCCGTGATGGAGTATTTCTCACGCCTGCCGCAAGTCAAGCGGGTGATTGCCCTGGAGGAAAATAATTCCAGGGTTCTCTTGAAATCGGAAATCTATGCGGACCTTCGGTTGGTATCCGATGTTGAGTTTCCATTTGCATTGCTGCATTTCACTGGAAGCCGCGAGCACAATACGGCCCTCCGCGCCCGGGCTGAGGTCAAGGGGATGAAGATCAATGAGCATGGGTTATTCCGGGAGGGAGCATTAATCCAGTGCCAGGACGAATTTCAAATTTTCGCACAGGTTGGTCTTTCATATATTCCCCCCGAACTACGCGAGGGCATGGGCGAAATCGAAGCGGCTGAGTCGGGCCAGCTCCCAAAGCTGTTGGAGATCGGGGACATCTGCGGCTTGTTTCATGTCCACACTACTTACAGTGACGGGGCAGCCACCTTGGAGGAGATTGCTCTGGCTGCGAAAGCGAGAGGATACCAGTACATCGGCATCGCGGACCACAGCCAGTCGGCCGTTTATGCGCGAGGACTCAAAGTAGAAGAGGTGAATCGTCAGCACGCCGAAATTGATCGGCTGAACAAAGAGTTGAAGCCCTTCCGAATCCTCAAAGGGATTGAATCGGACATCCTGCCAGATGGGTCTCTGGATTACACGGATGAAGTCCTTGCCAGCTTTGACTTCGTGATTGCCTCGGTCCACAGCCGATTCAATTTGCCGGAAGAGCAAATGACCCACCGGATATGCCAGGCCCTAATGAATCGACATGTCACCATGTTGGCTCATCCTACGGGCCGGCTCTTGCTCTCACGTGAACCTTACGCCGTAAACCTGAAAAAAGTGATCGAGACCGCAGCGTCCCGAAGGGTGATCGTTGAGATCAACGCGCATCCCATGCGGCTGGATCTCGATTGGAGAATATTGAAGTATGCCAAGGGACTGGGCATGATGACTGCTATTAATCCTGACGCCCACGACGTGGCAGGCCTGGATGACATCCGATTTGGTGTCGGCATTGCCCGAAAAGGCTGGCTGGAGTCCCGCGACATCCTGAACACTAGATCTCTTCAGGGGGTAATGGATTTCCTGGAGTCTAGGACCCGACAGTAGAAAACAGGGTCTGCATTGAGTCCGGGGGGCAATTGCTGGCGCACCGAAACTGGCCGGCAGCCCTTGCGCTTGACGTGCGGTTAGTCCTCTGGTAGTTTTGCAGGGTCCCTTTCTGAGGAATTTATTGAATTTCCAAGAAGAGGGTTTGGTCAACGCCGGAAGGAGAAATCACACCATGAGTCGTCTATTTCAAGGAGTTCTGGTTATCTGCTGCGGTCTAGTCCTCATTCTAGATGCCTCTGCTCAATTGGGCATGTTTTCCAAAGAACAGCGCATCGCACTTAGCAGCGAATGGAAAGGGGAACGAACACCCGATGGCCGGCCCCGGGTACCGGACTCCATTCTTGAACGCATGAAATCTGTGACAGCCGAGGAAGCCTGGGGAGTCCTCCAGGGGGCTGGCTATCATCATCAGTTCGAGGGGGGCTGGAAGGTCATCAATCCGGGGAAGAGACTGGTCGGCAGGGTGGTCACTGCGACCTTTCTTCCTGTGCGTCCGGACATGAACGCCATGATCAACAAAAACGCCGAAGCCGAAGGCCGGATCGGCAAGGGGCAGAATTCTTGGGTCATTGATACGCTACAGCGCAATGACATCCTTGTGGTCGACCTCTTTGGCAAAATTGTCAACGGAACTTTTGCCGGGGACAATCTGTCCACCTCTATTTTTGCCAAGAGCGGAACGGGACTGGTGGTTGACGGGGCGGTCCGCGACTTAAGCGGGATTTCGGAGATCCAGGGTTTCATCGGTTATGTACGTGATTTTCATCCCACTGCCATTGCAGATGTGATGTTGGCGGGCATCAATGTGCCCATACGAATTGGACAAGTGACCGTTTTGCCCGGTGATGTACTGTTAAGTGACCCGGAGGGGCTGATCTTCATCCCGGCCCATCTGGCCGAGAAGGTGGTAGAAAATTCAGAAGACATCCGCTTCCGTGATGATTGGGGACACGAGATGTTGCGGCAGGGCAAATACACTCCCGGGCAGATCGATTCCAAGTGGACTCCAGAGATGGATAACGAGTTCAAGAAATGGCGAGAAACCCACAAGGCCAGCCGCTAGACCATGAAGAAACCGAGATTCAATCAGCCTCGTATGGCGATCAACCGGGTCTACACCAAGGGCGGAGACCAGGGCGAAACCAGTTTGGTTAGAGGACACCGGGTTCCTAAAGACGCCTTGCGCATTCAGGCCTATGGTACTGTCGATGAATTGAATGCACATGTAGGCTTGGCCCGCCAGACGGCGCGAGAACTGGAGCAAGAAAACCCGGCACTGGCTCAGCTAGGCCGGATCCTGACGAGGGTACAACATGAACTGTTCAACTTGGGCTCAACACTGGCAACCCGCAGCCAGGACCTGCATTCCCGTCAACCCCGCACAACCGAGGAAGATATTCACCGCTTGGAGGAAGAGATCGACCGCATGAACAAGGACCTGCCCGAACTGCAGTCGTTCGTTTTGCCCGGTGGATCGAGAATCAACGCCGAACTCCATGTATGTCGCACTGTTTGCCGGAGGGCCGAACGCCTTTGCGTTAGGTTGGCGAGGGAAGAAGAGATTCCCGCAGAAACCCTTCCTTTTCTGAATCGCCTGGGAGACGCGTTTTTTGTCTGGAGTCGATGGAGCAGCCACGTGCTCGGGCAGGCCGAAATCCTTTGGGATCCCAATTGGGAAGACAGGGAAGACTAAGAACAAAAGAGTGTCGACGATTACAGGATGGAACCTTGCTTCGATTCCAAGCCGGTGGGATCCACGGGCCACTTCCACTGTAAGATGCTGAAATATTTGGAGATATTGAACGATTTCCCGGGCTCGTCAAATCATCCGGATTTTCCTTAATGGAAATCAGGGGAAGGACCGATAAGCTTCATAACGGGGAAGTACAGAATCGTCAACACTACCCATATGGAGGTCTTCCTTGCCAATTGACGGAATCAATGACCGTCCGCCTGCGGAACTGATCCAGTTTCGCGTGGAGAAAAAAGAGCATCCACCCAACAACCATAGATCTCTGATTAGTGCATTGGGGAAGGCTGATGAGGATGAAGTGCAAGTTTCTTCCAAAGCGCAAGAATTCCTGAGGGTCCGAAAGCTGGTCGACTCCTTGCCCGAAGTTCGGATTGATCTGGTGAACCAACTGGCTAAGACGATTGACTCAGGAACCTATAGTCCCAAGGCCGAAGAGATCGCATCCGCCATAATCGACAAACACACCACTGACAAACTGCGCTGACACAAGCTGTACCCGAGCGCCAGCCTGGATTCTAGATCTTTCACAACTGCCGACTGGCCGCGGCAGGTGCTCTGTGGCTAGTACCAGCTGGCTCAATCGATACCGCGCATGAAAATGGCAAGCGTAGCCACGGCGAGCGCATTGGCAACGGCGGTCGCCGCGAGCCGTGGGTTTTTCGTGGATTCAAAAGCCCACGCTTCCCGCAAAGAACGCGGTCGGCGTGGTTACCAAAACGCGCATTTTAATGAGAGACCTTGATGAATCTCAGTCGAGCCTGTGCGGATTACTCCAGAAGGACGAGGCTGTAGATTCCCAGGTTGGGCAGTACAAATTCCGTAAAGCCGCCGTGGCTGGCAGAAACCAGAGAGGCGTCTTTTGCCGCAAGCCCATCAGAATGGTCCGGGGTCAAGACCCGCACTCTAGAGAAATCCCCCTTGAC